>JBOFLR010000287.1:0-1565 GCA_051657965.1 Dermatophilaceae bacterium | reverse complement strand
CCGGTACGGCTTTCCCGAGCCACCGCGGTACCGCCCTTTCCCGCGCCACCCCGGTACCGCCCTCTCCCGCGCCACCTCAAGTACCACCCTTCCCGCCCGAGCCCGCGACCTTCGCCTGTGCGTGCGCACCGTTGTCAGGTGACGACGAAGCTCCCCGGATGACGACCCCGCCAGGCCCGCGGGAGCCGACCGCCGGACACTCGTTGGCGCGGCCGGGGCCTAGCGC
The DNA here is from genome assembly GCA_051657965.1 of Dermatophilaceae bacterium. Classification (GTDB taxonomy): domain Bacteria; phylum Actinomycetota; class Actinomycetes; order Actinomycetales; family Dermatophilaceae; genus JBOFLG01. The sequence continues at coordinate 1,339 of JBOFLR010000287.1, read as the reverse complement.
GCAGGATGGACCCATGGACGTGCTGTGGTGGCTGATCGACGCCGTGCCGGTCTGGGTGGTCGTCGCGGTCCTGGCCACCAGCCTGCTGCTGGAGACGGCGCTGCTCGCTGGCATGGTGCTGCCGGGCACGACCGCGGCGCTCGCGCTCGGCGTGCTCAGCGGGTCGAGCCTGGTGCCGCTCGTGGTGTGCCTGGCCGTAGGTGCGGCCGCAGCGGTGGCGGGCACCCAGCTCGGCTTCCTCGGTGGCCGCCGCTCCGACGCCCACCAGGGACGGCACGCCCTCGGCCGGTTCGGTGAGAGCCGACGGCACCGTGCGGCCGAGCTGGTGCGCCGTCGAGGTCTGATGGCCGTGCCGCTCGCCCAACTGGTCGTCGGCGCTCGGACGCTCGCCCCTCGTGTCATGGCGCACGGCGGGGTGCCGTGGCTGCGGTACGGGTCGGTCGGGGTCCCGGCCGCTGCCGTGTGGGCGGTGGCGCTCGTCGCCACCGGCCACCTCGCCGGCTCCAGCATCGAGGTCGTCACCGCTCGCATCGCGCAGGCCGGCTGGTGGGCCCTCGGGGCGGTGGTCGTCGCGGCGGTCGGCGCTCTCGGTGTGCACGGCTTCCGGCGCTGCCGCCAGCCGGGGTGCCACGAGTGCCTCCACAAGGCGCGGCTCGCGAAGGCCGGTCGCGAGGGCGGATGACGAGGGGGCGCCGGTCCGGTGGACACTCTCGCAGTCCGGGTGGTGGGCTTCGTGTCATCTCGGTCGTGCACGGCGCCGACCATGTTCGGGCGTTCGGGCGTTCGGGCGTTCGGGCGTTCGGGTGTTCGAGCGGTCGAGCTGGCGAGGTGCGGGCCTCAGCGCGCCGATGGTCGGCGGGAGCGTGAGGCCCCGAGCGCTGCGGCGGCGAGGTCGGCATCGGCGGATCCGAGCAACCGGCGGAGCAACAGCAGTCCGTCGAGCTGGGCGAGCAGCCCGAGCGCGGCTCGGCGCCGGCCATCATCGTCGTCAGCAGAGATCCGGTTGCTCATCCACTCGACCCAACTCTCGGTGAGCGTCACGGCCGTCGTGTGGTCGAGCGACCCTTCAGCACCCGGCCGGGCCGCCCTGCCCATGAGCTCGAAGAAGACCGCGAACACCGGATCGGCGTCGTCGGTGCCGAGGAGCGGCCAGACCCGGCGCAGCACCGCGTCGGCCGATGCCGGATGCCGGCCGAGCGCGTCGTCGAGGACCTCGCGGAGCCGGTCGCCGATCGCCGACAGCACCTCGGCGAGCAGCGCCTCCTTGGTCGGCAGGTAGTAGACCACGGTGCGGTCGTTGGTGCCGAGCTCACGGGCGACGGCGGCGAAAGTCAGCCCA
>JBOFLR010000286.1:0-10450 GCA_051657965.1 Dermatophilaceae bacterium | reverse complement strand
TGGCGTTCTTCTCCTACGTCGACCGCCCGGGCGTCATCGGCGTGGTCGGCCGGCTCCTCGGCGACGCCGACGTCAACATCGCCGGGATGCAGGTCTCCCGCATCGACTCCGGCGGCCGCGCGCTGGTCGCGCTGACCGTCGACAGCGCCATCCCCGCCGACGTCGTCGGAGCCATCGAGACGGAGATCGGCGCCGAGTCGGTGCGGGTCGTCGACCTGGTCTGACGATCGCCCACCCGCGCCGGGCACGCGCCCACCCGCGCCGGGCACGCGCCCACCCGCGCTGGGACGCGCGCCCACCCGGGCTGGGACGCGGTCGCCGCGGTGCGGTGATCGGTGACCAGGGCGCGAATCCGCACTCCGGACGGCTCGTTCGCAGTGCTGGTACGGCACCTACGCTGACGACCATGACCAGCGCCGGCTCGTACCCTGCCCCGACGTCGATCGACCTCGCCGTCATCGGCGGCGACGGCATCGGCCCCGAGGTCGTCGCCGAGGGTGTGGCGGTGCTCAGGGCCGCGCTCGGCGACGACGGTCCGAAGGTCGGAACCACCGAGTACGACCTCGGTGCCCGGCGGTGGCACGCCACCGGCGAGACCCTGCCGGAGTCGGTGCTCGACGAGCTGCGCGGCCACGACGTCATCCTGCTCGGTGCCATCGGCGACCCGAGCGTGCCGAGCGGCGTGCTCGAGCGGGGGATCCTGCTGCCTCTGCGGTTCGCTCTCGAGCACTACGTCAACCTCCGCCCCGCCCGGCTGTACCCAGGTGTACGCAGCCCCCTCGACGTCCCGCGGGTGGCGCCGGGCGGCATCGACTTCGTCGTCGTCCGCGAGGGCACCGAGGGCCCGTATGCCGGCAACGGCGGCACCCTGCGCACGGGCACGCCGCACGAGATCGCCACCGAGGTCAGTGTCAACACCCGGTTCGGAGTCGAGCGGGTGGTGCGCGACGCCTTCGCCCGCGCGCAGGCCCGGCCGCGCCGGCACCTGACGCTCGTGCACAAGCACAACGTGCTCACCCACGCCGGGCACCTCTGGCGGCGCACCGTGGAGGAGGTCGGTGCGGAGTTCCCGGACGTCGAGACGGCATACCAGCATGTCGACGCGGTGACGATCTTCCTCACCACCGACCCGGGGCGCTTCGACGTCGTCGTCACCGACAACCTCTTCGGCGACATCATCACCGACATCGCGGCGGCTATCGCCGGAGGTATCGGGCTGGCCGCGAGCGGGAACATCAACCCCGAGCGCCGGCACCCGAGCATGTTCGAGCCGGTGCACGGTTCGGCTCCCGACCTGGCCGGGCGGGGCGTCGCCGACCCCACCGCCACGATCCTCTCGGTGGCGATGCTGCTCAAGCACCTCGGGCTGGCGGATGCCGCGGCGCGGGTCGAGCGCGCGGTCGCGGCCGACCTCGCCGAGCGTGGCACGGCTTCCCGCAGCACCCGTGAGATCGGCGCCGCTGTCGCCGCCCGCCTCTGACCTGTCGCGGCGGCGCCGACCAGGGTGGCTGCACGGTGCCCGGGCCGCCGTGCCGGGAACCGTCGGATCGTAAGAACTTCGACATGAACTCGCTACTGGCGTAAGCAGATTGAAAGGGTATAGGGGCTTCCGGCCACGATGCGTGACGGCTTGACTCGACGCGTCACGTCATCAGCAAAGGAGCTTGACATGTCCCGACCACACCCCCGCCTTCGAGCCCTGCTCGCGCTCACCACTGTCGCCGCCACGGTGGCCATGACCGCTCCGGCCCACGCCACCGAGCCCGAGGACAGGGAGCTGCTGCTCCGGTCCGCGACCGAGAACACCGCCCTCGACCAGGCCAGCCTCCCGGTTCACCGCTTCCGCGTCGCTGGCCAGGCGAACTCCTGGGGCTACTACGTCGTCACGGAGTCGAGCCGCCGCGCGGACGCCCGTCGGTGGGGTGTGAACCACGCCCCCAAGCTCGCGAACGCCAAGGGCACCGACGCCGTCCAGCGGGGCCGGTTCGACCGCGGCGTCCTCGTGGTGAGCGCGACCGTCGACTTCGCGCCAGAGCGGGTGGTCGAACCCGGGCCGGCTGGTTTCCCGCCGAACCGGGCCGTCCCGGGCGCGGTCGGCCGGCCAGGCTACAGCCCGCTGGTCGAGCTGCCCGACGGGACGGTGATCAACGCGCCGCAGGTCGCCAACGCCAGCGGCCGCGCCGACAAGCTGCTCGAGCTGCGCGGTGGTCGTGCGGTGTTCCAGGAGACCGAAGGGTTCTACGAGGGCGACGAGGTCTACTACGTCTCCTTCGACTCCTCGGCTCCGGACGTCGCCGCGCTCGAGGGCGTCACCTACGCGCCGGCGCTGAACGCGGCACCGGGGCTCGGGAGCAACGAGCGCACCTCGGCCCGGTCCGGGATCGCCCCGTTCGTCAACGGCCGCACCGGCACGGACAACCCCGAGCGGCAGGGCCTGAACTCGGCGCTGCTGGGTGAGGGCGACCCGCTCAACGTCATCCAGAGCCTCGCGGGCGACAGGGACTACAGCCCGCTCTGGGACGTGCACGCCACGGTGTGGACCGACGCGGCCAAGGCGGCCCGAGCCGACCTGCGCCAGGACGACTTCGACCGGATCCGGCGGCTCGCCGAGAACGGTCTGGTGACCGGTCCCGAGAACGCGCGCTGGGGCGCCATCGGCGTCATCGTCAACTGCCCGGTGATCAGCATCGAGGACTAGCCACGTCCGGTGGGATGCGGCCCGGCGGCTTACGCCCGGGTCGCGTCCCGTCGTCGCCGGGCCGCCGTTCCGGATGGAGCCGAGAGAGTGTCGGCGGGTAGCCTGCGAGCAGCGCCGCGCCGAGGAGAGGAGCGCCGCGCAGCGCCGAGGAGAGGACCGCATCCCATGAGCCTGACCTTCGACCTGCAGCGCCGGCCCGACCCGGCGAGCGAGGAGGCGCGCGCCGAGATCCTGGCCGACCCCGGCTTCGGGGTGCACTTCACCGATCACATGGTGAGCACGAGGTGGACGAAGCAAGCCGGCTGGCACGACGGTCGGGTGCACCCCTACGGCCCGATCACGATGATGCCGAGCGCGGCGGTGCTGCACTACGCGCAGGAGGTCTTCGAGGGGCTCAAGGCATACCGGCACGACGACGGCTCGGTGTGGGCGTTCCGCCCGGAGGCCAACGCCGAGCGGATGCAGCGCAGCGCTCGCCGTCTCGCTCTCCCGGAGCTGCCGGTCGAGGACTTCCTCGGCTCGCTGCGCGCCCTGCTCGAGGTCGACGCGGCCTGGGTGCCGCCGGCCGGCACCGGCGAGACCAGCCTCTACCTGCGGCCGTTCATGTACGCCTCGGAGGCCTTCCTCGGGGTGCGCCCGGCAGCTGAGGTCACCTACTCCGTCATCGCCTCGCCGGCCGGTGCCTACTTCGCCGGGGGGCTGAAGCCGGTGACGTTGTGGGTCTCTCGGCACTACGCCCGCGCGGGCGCCGGCGGCACGGGGGCCGCCAAGTGCGGCGGCAACTACGCGTCATCCCTCGCGGGTCAGCTCGAGGGCATCGAGCACGGCTGCGACCAGGCGGTGTTCCTCGACGCCGAGACCCAGACCTCCATCGAGGAGCTCGGTGGGATGAACCTCTTCCTCGTCACCGACGACCACCGGCTCGTGACGCCCGAGCTCACCGGCTCCATCCTCGAAGGGGTCACCCGCAGCTCGATCATCGAGCTGGCCAAGGAGCTCGGGCTCGATCCGGAGGAGCGGAGGGTGCCGATCGAGGAGTGGCAGGACGGCGTGCGCAGCGGCGCCATCCGCGAGGTGTTCGCCTGCGGTACCGCGGCCGTGGTCACCCCGGTGGGCGAGCTGCGCTGGGAGGGCGGGTCGGCGCCGTCCACCGCCGGCGACTCGGGGGGCGAGGTGACCAACGCGATCCGCGAACGGCTGCTCGACATCCAGTACGGCCGTGCCGAGGACACCCACGGCTGGCTCACCCGCCTCGGCTGACCCGCGGCCGATGCCGTGCCTCGCCGTTCGGCGCTGCACGCCCTGAACTCACCGTGACCGGTTGATCGTCAGCTGAGATCCCACGAGCGTGGTCGTCGCACCTGAGGACTTCAGACACACGACGTGAGGACATGCGATGCGACGACTCCGTTATGCGGGAGCTGTGGTGACGGCCGCGGTACTGGTCGGGGTGACCGGGACGGCGGCTCAGGCCGACGTCGAGCGGAACGGCGACTTCAACGAGCAGATCAGCGGTGCGACCTTCTGGAAGGGGTGGAAGGGCAGCTCCGGCGTCTCGCTGACGACCAGGCGCGCGGATGACGCCTCGTGGTTCGAGACCACGTGGAACGCGCCGACCTACGGTGTGCTCCCACGAATCGGGAAGACGACCGAGCACGACCCCGACTGGGGTGTCGCGGTCGACGACACCGCGGCGACCCTACCTGCGGAGTTCTCGTTCACCTTCGACGAGGGCGACCCGGCGAAGGACGGCATCGTCTGGATCGGCCTGTACGGCTGGACCGACGACGGCACGCCCGGATGGCCGTACGCCACCGAGTTCTACGTCATCCAGGACTGGCGCAAGTACCCGCCCAACGTCGACGGCGGCGCCGTGTACAAGGGCACCTACACCTTCGGCGGTGTGGAGTACGACGTGTTCAACGCCACGCACGCGGCCGGGCAGCAGCAGTGGTTCAGCGTGCGGAAGACGCCGGCCACGTCCGGGACGGTCGATGTCAAGCAGCACTTCGACAAGTGGCGCTCGCTCGGCATGGCCAACGGGACGGTGGCCGAGCTGGTCTGGTCGGTCGAGGGCATGGACAACAGCGACGGCACCGTCCGCTACAACGAGTGGAGCATCCCCGACGTCCGCCCGGCGGTCGCCGCCGGTGCCACCCCGATGAACGGGACGGTGCGCTACCGCTGAGGCCGTCACGGCGGCTGCATGGCGCAACCGCACATTTGCTCCACGGCACGACACGTCCGGTCAGGCCGTGGAGCGGGTCCGTGGGGTCATCACCTCCCGACCCACGCCGCCGCAGCCCGCCCGGGCTGACCATCGTCGTCAGTCGTCTGTGGTCATGATGGTGCGGTGATCTCGACGAGGTCCTCGATACCACGCAGGTCGGCCGGGTTGCGGGTCACCAGCCGGGCGTCGTGCGCATGGGCGGTGGCGGCGATGAGCAGGTCGAACTGGCGGGCGCGCGGCTGTCGTCCGCGGTTCGCGACCCGGGCGGCCAGCTGGCCGTAGCTGTCGGCCACGGCATCGTCGACCGGAAGCGGGTCGAACATCCGCCGCAATCGGGTGAGTCGCCGCAGCCGGTGCGCTCGGGTGTCGTCGTCCCGCGCGACCAGGACCCCGAACTGGAGCTCGGCCATGCTGACCATGCTGACCGCCAGGTGGCCGGGGATGACGTCGAGGCCGCTCTCGATGAGGACGCTGGTGTCGAGGACCGCCCGCGTCACTCCTGCTCCCACGGGTCGACCAGGGCGCCGTCGACCAGCTCGCGGTCCGCTGCCCACTGCTCGTCGGGCGCGCCCTCGAAGGTGTCTGAGACCTCGGCCCAGGTGCGCCAGGTCCGCGGGCTGACCGGGCCCAGCACTGCTGCCGGCCGGCCGGCGACCGTGATGGTCACCCGCTCGCCCCCCTGCGCCCGCCTGACCAGCTCACTCGCGTGCTGTCGCATCTCGCGTAGCCCGACCTCGTCCACAGACCTACGGTAGCACCTGTGCTACATCGACGTGCGCGACGATCTTGGGCCCGTCCGGAGCCGGGCCATCGCTGTGAGCCGTCGGCGCCGTTGGGACACTGGCAGCCCTGCAGCGGCAGACCGTCCGCACTTCGCGGCGCTCAAAGGTCTGCATCAGGACCATTTCGCGGCATACTCGGGGGATGACGCCGCAGGAGTTGCCGATCCCGACGACGCATCTGCCCGACGCGGTGCTCCGCCCGGCGGTGGGGAACGTGTTCGAGACGACCGTCGAACAGCTCGCGACGACGATCCGGCTCGGCGTGTTCGTCGACGGCGAGCAGCTGCCACCCGAACGCGATCTGGCCGACCGGCTCGGCGTGTCGCGCAACACCCTCCGCGAGGCCATCGCCGCGCTGCGCGAGTCCGGGCTGGTCACCACCCGCCGCGGCCGAGGTGGGGGCACCGTCGTGCGGTACACCGGGCGCGACCCGGGCGACGACACCCCGCGAACCGACGTGCCGCCGCCGCGCACCGGTGCCGCGCTCACCGACGCGCTCGACTTCCGCCGGGTCGTCGAGCCGGGCGCGGCGTGGCTGGCCGCCGACCGGCGGCTGTCCCGCGACCAGCGCGACTGGATCGTGGAGTCGTGCCGGGCGGTCCGCGCGGCCGAGCCCGCGGCACACCGCATCGCCGACTCCAGGCTGCATCTGGCGATTGCCACGGTCACCGGGTCCTCGATGGTGGTCGAGGCTGTGACCCGGGCGCAGGCGGCGCTCGATGCGCTGCTCGGCGCCATCCCCGTGCTCCGGGTCAACATCGACCACTCGCACGAGCAGCACGACGCGGTCGTGGACGCCGTGCTGGGCGGTCGCCCGCACGACGCGCGCGCCGCCATGGAGGAGCACGTCGACGCCACCTCGGCCCTGCTCCGCGGTCTGATCGGATGACGGGAGGTCACCCATGCCAGCATCGATCCATCCCGGCGGCCCGCCGCAGCTGACCGTCGAGCAGCTCCGAGCCGACGTCGAGGCGGGCGTCGTCGACACCGTCGTGCTCGCCTTCACCGACATGCAGGGACGGCTCACCGGCAAGCGGGTGCACGGGCGGTTCTTCCTCGACCACGTGCTCGAGCACGGCACCGAGGGGTGCAACTACCTGCTCGCCGTCGACGTCGAGATGAACACGGTCGACGGCTACGCGATCTCGTCGTGGGAGAAGGGCTACGGCGACTTCGAGTTCGTCGCCGACCTCACCACGCTGCGCCGTACGCCGGGGCTGCCACACTCGGCCACGCTGCAGTGCGACCTGCACTGGCTCGACGGCAGCGGCCCGGTGCGGCCGAGCCCGCGCTCGGTGCTCGCCGCGCAGGCCGAGCGGGCGGCATCCCTGGGCTACCGTGCCGTGGCGGGGACCGAGCTGGAGTTCATGCTCTTCGAGGACACCTTCGACCAGGCGTGGGACCGCCGGTACCACGGACTCACCGGCGCCAACCGGTACAACGTCGACTACTCGGTGCTCGGCGGCACCAAGGTCGAGCCGGTGCTGCGCGACATCCGCAACGAGATGTGGGCCGCGGGGGTGACGGTCGAGGGCGCCAAGGGTGAGTGCAACCTCGGCCAGCACGAGATCGCCTTCCTCTACGACGACGTCGTGCGTACCTGCGACAACCACGTCGTCTACAAGACCGCCGCGAAGGAGATCGCCGCGAGACACGGCATGAGCCTGACGTTCATGGCCAAGTTCGATGCGCGAGAAGGAAACTCGTGCCACATCCACCTGTCGTTGCGCGGCCTCGACGACGGTGCGGCGGTCTGCGCCGACGGCTCCCGGCCGGGTGGCCAGAGCGCCCTCTTCGACCACTTCCTCGCCGGCGTCCAGGCCACGATGCGTGAGCTCAGCTACTTCTACGCCCCGAACATCAACTCCTACAAGCGGTTCCAGCCCGGCTCGTTCGCGCCCACGGCGGTGGCGTGGGGACGCGACAACCGCACCTGTGCGCTGCGGGTGGTCGGCCACGGCGCCGGGCTGCGGCTCGAGAACCGGGTGCCGGGTGGTGACGTCAACCCCTACCTCGCGGTGGCGGCCATGCTCGCGGGCGGGCTGCACGGTGTCGAGCACGAGATCCCGCTCGCCGAGCCGGTCACCGGCAACGCCTACACGGCCGACCTCGACCACGTGCCCACGACCCTGCGGGAGGCGCGCGAGCTGCTGGCCGGTTCGGCGGTCGCCCGCGCCGCCTTCGGCGACGACGTCGTCGACCACTACGTCAACGCCGCCGACGTCGAGCTGGCCGCCTTCGACGCCGCGGTCACCGACTGGGAGCGGGTGCGGGGGTTCGAGCGGCTGTGAGCGGACGAGAAGACCAGTCCATCGCGGCGACCGACGCGGCCCCGGGGCGGCCCGCGCCGCACCCGGGCGCGGTCACCCATCACGAGGTCGTCAATCCGGCGACCGAGCAGATCGTCACCTCGGTCCGGCTCGCCACCACCGAGCAGGCGGATGACGCCGTCGCGCGCGCGGTGCGTGCCGGCCCGGCCTGGCGTGCGGTCGCCCCGGCCGACCGCGGCATGCTGCTGCGCCGGTTCGCCGACCTCGTCGAGCAGCACACCGAGCAGCTCGCCCGGCTCGAGGTCGCGAACTCCGGACACACCATCGGCAACGCCCGCTGGGAGGCGGGCAACGTCGCGAACGTCCTGCGGTACTACTCCGCCGCCCCGGAACGGCTGTTCGGCCGGCAGATCCCCGTCGCCGGCGGCCTGGACGTCACGTTCCGGGAGCCACTCGGCGTCGTCGTGGTGGTGGTGCCGTGGAACTTCCCGATGCCGATCGCCGGCTGGGGTTTCGCGCCGGCGTTGGCCGCCGGCAACACCGTGATCGTCAAGCCGGCCGAGCTCACCCCGCTCACCGCGATTCGACTCGGCGAGCTGGCGCTCGAGGCGGGCCTGCCCGAGGGCGTGCTCACCGTCATCCCGGGCAAGGGCTCGGTGGTGGGGGAGCGGCTGGTCACGCACCCCGACGTGCGCAAGGTGTGCTTCACCGGCTCCACCGCGGTGGGTCAAGGCATCATGCGCCGCGCCGCCGACACCCTCACCCGGGTCACGCTCGAGCTCGGCGGCAAGTCGGCCAACATCGTCTTCGCCGACGCCGACCTCGACGCGGCGGCAGCCGCCGCACCGATGAGCTTCCTCGACAACGCCGGTCAGGACTGCTGCGCGCGCAGCCGAATCCTCGTGCAGCGCTCCGTGCACGACGCCTTCATGGAGCGCTTCGAGGCCGCGCTGCGCGAGGTCGTGGTCGGCGACCCGAGTGACGAGGCCACCGACATGGGGCCGCTGGTCAGCGCCGGGCAGCGTTCCGCGGTCAGCGGTTTCGTCGAGGATGCCGAGGGCACGCCGGATGCCGTCGATGTCGCCTTCCGCGGGTCCGCGCCCGACGCGGCCGGGTTCTGGTACCCGCCGACGGTCGTCATCCCCCGCTCGACACGCGACCGCGTGTGGCGGGAGGAGGTGTTCGGCCCGGTCGTCGCGGTGCTGCCGTTCGACGACGAGGCCGACGCCGTGGCACTGGCCAACGACAGCGCGTACGGCCTGTCCGGATCGATCTGGACGCGCGATGTCGGCCGCGCCATCCGGGTGGCCCGCGGGGTCGAGTCGGGCAACCTCTCGGTCAACAGCCACAGCTCGGTGCGGTACTCCACGCCGTTCGGCGGGTTCAAGAGCAGCGGCCTCGGGCGCGAGCTCGGGCCCGACGCGCTCGACGCGTTCACCGAGGTGAAGAACGTGTTCATCGCCACCGAGGCGTGAGGAAGGACGACGACATGGCAGGACGGCTCGAGGGCAAGGTCGCGGTGGTCACCGGTGGCTGCTCCGGCATCGGCCTGGCGACGGTGCGCCGGTTCGCCGAGGAGGGCTCCCGGGTGGTGGTGGCCGACCTCGCCGACGACGTGGGGGAGACGCTGGCCGGGGAGGTGGGCGGCGCCTACGTGCACTGCGATGTCGCCGACCAGGGCGAGGTCGACCGGCTGTTCGCGACCGCGGTCGAGCGGTTCGGCCGGCTCGACGTGGCGTTCAACAACGCCGGCATCAGCCCGCCGGACGACGACTCGATCCTCGACACCGGGCTCGACGCCTGGCGCCGCGTGCAGGAGGTCAACCTCACCTCGGTCTACCTGTGCTGCAAGGCGGCCATCCCGTACATGCTCGAGCAGCGTTCCGGGTCGATCGTCAACACCGCGAGCTTCGTGTCGGTCATGGGGTCGGCCACCTCGCAGATCTCGTACTCCGCGTCCAAGGGCGGGGTGCTCGCGATGACCCGTGAGCTCGGCGTGCAGTTCGCCCGCGACGGCATCCGGGTCAACGCCCTGTGCCCGGGCCCGGTCGACACCCCGCTGCTGCGCGAGCTGTTCGCCGCCGACCCCGAGCGGGCCGCGCGGCGGCTGGTCCACGTGCCGATGGGCCGCTTCGGCACCGCGGAGGAGATGGCGAACGCCGTGCTGTTCCTCGCCTCCGACGAGTCCAGCTTCGTCACCGCGTCGACGTTCCTCGTCGACGGTGGCATCTCGGCGGCCTACGTCACGCCGCTGTGAGCCGGGCCGGTCGCCGGCCGGTGGTCGGTGTCAGCTGCTATCTCGAGGAGGTCGACCGCGACCCCTGGGTGGCGCAGCGCAGCGTCGTGCTTCCCCACGACTACGTCGCTCACCTGGAGCGAGCCGGTGCGGTGGCCGTGCTGCTCCCGCCCAGGCCGGATGCCGATGCCGACCTCGCCCGCAGCGTGCTCTCGCGGGTCGACGGCCTGGTCG
>JBOFLR010000285.1:0-7076 GCA_051657965.1 Dermatophilaceae bacterium | reverse complement strand
CTCATGGTGCTGGTGAGCCCGTTCGTCCTCCTCACGGTCCTGGACTGGCGGCCTCCGCGCGCGCTCGCCGCCCACCTCGGCACCGGGCTCGATCGGGAGGTCGTCCGCGAGGGAGCCGTCGTCGACGCCCGACATGCGGTCGCCGGTGTGGCACCGACGGTCTCGGTCGTCGTGGCGCACCAGGCGATCGGCGACCAGAAGGCGTCGACGACCGTCACCGTCGGAGGCGAGCCACCAGCCCCTTCGTCGGGTGAGCCTGGTTGGGGTCGCGTCACGGTGAGTCCCGTTGTGGCACATCAGGTGTCCCGGTGGGGTGGCTGGGTCGCACCCGTTCAGGTCGACGGACCGGTGACGGTGACGGTGCTACCGGCGCGCCAGGTGCCGGCGCTGCGCTCGCTGCCTCGGCCGGCCGGGCTCGGCCCCGGACCCCAGCCCGGTCTGCGTTCTGGGGAGGGGGTCGACTTCATGGGGCTGAGGCAGCTCGCTGAGGGTGAGCCTGCCCGGCGGGTGCATTGGCCGACCACCCTGCGTACGGGCCACGTCGTGGTGACCCAGACCCATCAGGACACCAGCGGCTCTTATCTCCTCGTGCTCGACGGTGCACCGTCTGCCGGTCGCGACGATGTCGTACGCACGGTTGCCGGGCTCGGTGCGCGCCTTGCCCGTGACGGCGCCTACGTGGGTCTGGCCGTGTTGGGCTGCGGCGACGTCGCGCCGGTACCGCTGCGATCCGGAGGGCGGCACGCCATCCGGCTCGAGCTCGCGCTGGCCCTGGCCCGGCCTCGACCGGGCGACCCGCGCAACGACCACCAGCACGGGCGGGTCTGGCGGATGCGGATGCCGCCACGCACCGTGGTGCTCGCGTTTACCTCACTTCGTGACCCGGCTACGACCGCGCTTCTCGCTCGCCTCACTGCCGCCGGGCATCGGGTCGCCGCCCTCGTCGACACCGGCGCAGACGACTCGGCACCCGACTCGCTTACAGCACGACTCCACGCGGTGGAGGGCCGGGTGCGGGCGCTCCGTCTGGAGAGTCGCGGCATCCCTGCTGTCGAATACGGTTCGGGGACAAACGGCCTCGCAACCGTGCTAGCGCGGCTCGACCGACGGCCGCGACGATGAGCCGCGTCACCGGCGGGGCTGACGTCGCGCATCGGCGACGGCCGATGCGGCCGGTCGTCCTCGCCTACCTGGCGCTGTCGACGCTCGCAGCGGGACTACAGGGATCAGTAGGCGCGGTCCACCCGGTCGGCTACGCGATGTTGACCCTCGTCACCGTGCTCGCGCTCCGTGGAGACCCGCACCGGTGGACCCTCGCCCTCGTCGTGGCGCACCTCGTCATCCACCTCGTCCGCGGAGCGCCGGTCGGCTTCGCCGCGTGGGCCGCCGCCGCGGCGCTCGCGACGGTTCTCGGGTCGTTGCACCTGTGCGCACCGTGGCTCCCGTGGCGGCACCGGCGGCTACATCCTTCGCCGGCCACCGTCTCGACGTGGATGACGCAGGCCGGCACCGTGCTCGCCGTCGCGTCCGCGACCGCCGTGAGCGCCGCCCTGGTGGCCGCGCCACCGGGCGCCGGACCTGCGCTCGCCGTACTCGCCCTGACCGGGATCGTCGGCGTCACCGTCGCCGAGGCCCGTCGCCGCTTCACCACGCCGAGCGAGACGTGACCGCCGGGCCGATCCTCAGGATGACGTGTGATCTTGAGTAGGTAGGTGCATGGTGCATGCTAAAGTGCACCTATGAGCAAGGTGATTCAGATTCGCGACGTCCCGGACGACGTCCACGACAGGTTGACTGCGCGAGCTCGGAGTGCCGGTCTCTCACTGAACCAGTTCGTTCTCCGGGAGTACGAGCGCATCGCCCGACAGCCGACCAACGCCGAGATCTTGCGTCGTCTCGCTGAGCTGCCGGGTGACCGGCCGACCGAACAGCAGATCGTCGACTCGATTCGGGAGTACCGAGACCGCGACGAATGATCGTCGTCGACGCCTCCATCCTGGCGAGTGCGCTCGTTGTGGACGGCCGGGCGGCACGACGGATCGCCCAGGACGAGTTACACGCTCCTCATCTCGTCGATGCCGAAGTGGCGCACGCTTTCCGAGGTCGACATCTCGGAGGCCATCTCACTCAGGACGTGGCCGCCGCGGCCATCAGCGCACTCGGTCAGCTCCATGTGATCCGGCATCCTCATCTCCCGCTCCTGGCCCGCGCTTGGGCACTGCGGCACAACCTCACGATCTACGACGCGCTCTACGTCGCGCTGGCCGAGGGACTCGACGCGGTTCTGGTCACCGCCGACGCCCGAATCGCCGCCTGCCCCGGTCTACAAGCCTCCGTCGAGGTTCTCCCGCCTGCCTGAGCGTGGCCCGCTCGACGGCTCGATCGGGGCGCGTACCCACCGTCGGCGGCCGTCACTGCTGTCGCCTAACTCCTGAGACCTCGACCTACAGCCGGCACGGCAGAGCGGGCGTCATCCGGCCGGCGGGAAACTCAGCCGAAGCGGCCGGAGATGTAGTCCTCGGTGGCCTTGATGCTCGGGTTGCTGAAGATCTTCTGGGTGGTGTCCATCTCGACGAGCTCGCCCGGCATCCCGGTGGCCTCGAGGTTGAAGAAGCCGGTGCGGTCGGACACCCGGGCGGCCTGCTGCATGTTGTGCGTGACGATGACGACGGTGTACTCGTCCTTGAGCTCGTTGATGAGGTCCTCGATGGCCAGGGTCGAGATGGGGTCGAGCGCGGAGCACGGCTCGTCCATGAGGATCACCTCGGGCTGCACCGCGATGGCGCGCGCGATGCACAGCCGCTGCTGCTGCCCACCGGACAGGCTCGACCCGGGCCGGTCGAGCCGGTCCTTGACCTCGGTCCAGAGGTTCGCGCCGCCCAGCGAGGTCTCGAGCAGCTCCTCGGCGGCACCCTTCGACAGCTTGGTCGCGTTGAGCCGCACGCCTGCGAGCACGTTCTCGCGAATCGACATGGTGGGGAACGGGTTCGGCCGCTGGAACACCATCCCGACGCGGCGCCGCACGTCGACCGGGTCGGTGTCCTTGGCGTAGAGGCTGCGGTCGTCCATCAGCACCTCGCCCGTGACGTGCGCGCCCGGGATGACCTCGTGCATCCGGTTGAGCGTGCGCAGCATGGTGGACTTGCCGCAGCCGGACGGGCCGATGAACGCGGTGACCGACCGTGGCTCGATGGTCATCGACACGTTCTTCACCGCATGGAAGGAGCCGTAGAAGATGTCGAGGTTCTTGACGTCGATGCGCGTGGCCATGGGTGTGCTCGGCTCTCTGAGGTCAGCGTGCGGTCTTGGGGGCGAAGACTCTGGCGACGAGCCGAGCCGTGAGGTTGAGCAGGACCACGATGATGACGAGCAGCAGCGCGGCGGCCCAGGCCCGGTCCAGGCTCGGCTCCCGGAAGCCGGGGCTGAGCGGGTTGGTGAACATGTAGTACGCGTAGACCGCGAGGGAGTTCATCGGCCCGGACGTCGGGTCGGCGTTCAGCCCCCGCGCGTAGCCGACGGCCACCAGCAGCGGCGCGGTCTCGCCGATGACCCGCGAGATCGCGAGTGTGACCCCGGAGGCGAGCCCGGAGGCCGCGGTGGGCAGCACGACCTTGGCGATGGTGCGCCATTTCGGCACCCCGAGGGCCAGGGACGCCTCGCGCAGCTCGTTCGGGACGATGCGGAGCATCTCCTCGCTGTTGCGCACCACGGTGGGGATCATCAGCACGCTCAGTGCCACTGCTCCGGCTGCGCCGTTCTTCGTGCCGATGCCGAACAGCACGGCCCAGAGGGCGAACGCGAAGAGGCCGGCGACGATCGACGGGATGCCGGTCATGACGTCGACGAGGAAGCGGATCGTCCTGGAGACCTTGCCGGTGGGCTGGTACTCGACGAGGAAGATGGCGGTGAACAGCCCGACCGGAACCGACACCAGCGTGGCGATGCCGGTGATGATCAGCGTGCCGAGGATGGCGTGGTAGGCGCCACCGACGAGCGGCGCGCCGTTCCGCTGGGTCGCCTGGTCCTGCAGACCGGTGACCCCGTTCATCGACTGGCTGAGGAACGCCGGCTCGAGCATCGTCGAGGCGCCCTGCGACGTCACGGTCCAGAGCAGCGACAGCAACGGGACGACGGCGACGACGAACGCACCGCACACCAGGCCGCGTACCAGCTGGTCGACCGCCACCCGGGCCCCGGCCGCCATCCGGTAGGTGACGTAGACGACCACGAGGTAGCCGACGAAGGCGGTCACCGCAGCGAGGGCGAGGTTGGTACCGATGAGCACCAGCAGCGCCGCCACCGCCGCGGCTCCACCGAGCGTGAGCAGGGCGACCCGGTTCGTCGAGGGCCGCACCATGGCGAGCTCGACGCCCGGGATGTCGGCGAGCTTGCGGTTCGTGGGCCGACTGGCCGTGGGCGCGCTCATCAGTTGGCTCCTGAGAACTCGGCGCGCCGGCTGACGATCCACCGCGCCACGAAGTTGACCCCGAGCGTGATGCCGAAGAGCACCAGGCCGGCGGCGATCAGCTCGGAGAGGCGCAGACCGGCCGCCTCGGGGAAGTTGAGGGCGATCTCGGCCGGGACGGTGGTGTTGCCGCTGTCGATGAAGTTCAGCGTGAACGGGCCGGGCGAGAGGATGATGGCGACGGCCATGGTCTCGCCGAGCGCCCGGCCGAGGCCGAGCATGGTGCCGCCGATGACGCCCGGACGGCCGAACGGCAGCACCGCCGTGCGGATCATCTCCCACTTCGTGGCGCCGAGCGCGAGGGCGGCCTCCTCGTGCAGGGTCGGGGTCTGCAGGAACACCTCGCGCGACACGGACGTGATGATCGGCAGGATCATCACGGCCAGGACCAGCGAGGCGGTGAGGATGGTGCGTCCGGTGGCCGACGACGACTCGAAGAACGGCAGGAAGCCGGCGTTCTGCTGCAGCCATTCGTACAGCGGCACCAATGCGGGCGCGAGGACCTGGAACCCCCACATCCCGAAGACGACCGACGGCACGGCCGCGAGCAGGTCGATGACGAAGCCGACGACGGTGCCGATGCGGCGCGGAGCGTAGTGCGACACGAACAGCGCGATGCCGACCGCGACCGGCGTGGCCACGATCATCGCGATCAGCGAGGCCACGAGAGTGCCGAAGACGAGCGGGGCGACGTAGGAGAGGAAGCCCTCGCCGCCGGTGATCTCGCCCGGCTCGGCGCCGAGGATCGGAGTCGCCTCGGCCACGAGGAAGATCGCCACCCCGGCGAGGATGAGCAGGATGCTCAGGGCGCTCGACGTGGAGAGCCCACGGAACACCAGGTCGCCGACCCGTCGCGCCGGCGTCTGCTCGGCGCTCGGCGTCTCGGGCTCCCGAGACGTGCTGACAGGGGGCGCACTCATGGCTGTCCTCGGTGTCGTCGGGGGCGATGGCGCCCAGTATCTTCTGATGCCGGGCCAGTGCACCACGCCGCGACGGTCACCCTCCCACGGGTGACCGTCGCGTCGCGGTCCATCGTGCGGATTCCGGCCCGGGTCAGCTACCGGCGGCGATCAGCTCGAGCGAGGCCTCGGCCTTCGTGCGCAGGTCGGCCGAGATGGGAGCGGATCCGGCAGCCTCCGCCGATGCCTTCTGGCCCTCCTCGGAGACGACGTAGCCGACGAAGTCCTTGACGAGCTCGGCGGTGTTGGCGTCCTCGTAGCTGCTGCAGACGATGTGGTACGAGACGAGGACGATCGGGTAGGCGCCCGACTCCGTCGTGTCACGAGCCAGCTTGAGAGCGAGGTCGCCCTCGACACCGGTCTCCTCCGGGGTCGAGGCGTCGACGACGTTGGCCGCCGCCTCGGGGCTGATCTCGACGTATTCGCTGCCGACCCCGACCTTCACCGACTTCAGGTCACCGACCGCGGACGCGTCGGCGTAGCCGATGGCACCATCGGTGCTGCCGACCACTTCGACGACACCGGAGGTCTTCGCCGCCGACTCGCCGCCCTTGACCGGCCAGGCGTTGTCGGCCTCGTAGCTCCAGGAGCTCGGGGCCGCGGCGGTGAGGTACTCCATGAAGTTCTCGGTGGTGCCCGACTCGTCGGAGCGGTTCACCGTGGTGATCTTCGTCGCCGGGAGCGTGACGCCGGGGTTGTCGGCGGCGATGGCCGGGTCGTTCCAGGTGGCGATCTTACGGTCGAAGATCCTGGCGATCGTGTCGGGCTTCAGCTGCAGGGAGTCGACGCCCCTGACGTTGAACGGCAGCGCGATCGGCGAGATGTACACCGGGATGTTCATCGCTCCCTTCTCACCGCACACCGAGGTGACCTTGGCCCGCTCCTCCTCGTCGAGCGCGGCGTCCGAGCCGGCGAAGTTGACCGCGCCGGCGAGCAGGTTCTCCCGGCCGGCGCCGGAGCCCACCGAGTCGTACTGCACGGTGACGTCGGGCTGCTTGCTCTGGTAGCCCGCGATCCACGCGCTCATCGCCGACTCCTGGGAGCTTGCGCCCGATGCCTTGAGCTGGCCGGACAGGGAGGCGCCCGAGCCGGCATCGGCCGTGGTCGAGGTGCCGGTGGGGTTGTCGTCGCCGCACGCGGCGAGAGCGAGGGTCGCCATGACGGCGACGGTGGCCGTGACGCCGAAACGGTGAAGCTTCACAGGTGGTGCCTCTCTACTGCGGGAGGGTCGCGACCTGGGCAGGCCGCTCCGGGGCCAGCGACGTTGCCGACGCGGTGACCGTAAGGAGAGCAGGTGTCGATGCCGGTGGAGCAGGGTGAACGACGCGTTACCCGGGTGTGAACAGCGCCTGGTCGGCTCGAGATCTTTATGCGAGCGTTATCGGCGCTCTTCCAGAGGGTGGAGGTGGCAGCGGTGGTGGTCTCGTCGGGAGGATGGCGGTCGCCGCGTCCGGCAGGAGCAGGTGGTCCGGCAGGGGTGAGCGATCGACGCGTCCCGTCAGATGACGGCGACCGCCGCATAGCCGAGCGCGGCGAGTAGCCCGGCTCCCGGGAAGGTGAGCACCCACGCGAACACGATCGAGCGCGCCACCGACCACCGCACCGCCTTCGCCGACCGGGTCGACCCGGCGCCCACGATGGCGGAGGTGATG
>JBOFLR010000284.1:0-2477 GCA_051657965.1 Dermatophilaceae bacterium | reverse complement strand
TGCGCGACGCGGGTACAACGCGGGCAGTCCCGGGCATCATCCCGTACGGACACGCACCACCCGGCCGCCGTCGCGGTGCTACGTTAATTCTGCGAACCGTTCTCAGTTACGAAGGAATCTCCATGACAAAGAAGGACCTGGTCGACACCGTCGCGCAGCGCATCGACGTGTCCGCGTCCACCGCCGAGGCCGTCATCAGTGAGGCGCTGCTCGTCATCGCCCAGCAGCTCGAGAAGGGGGAAGAGGTACGCCTGACCGGCTTCGGCACGTTCGAGGTGCGATCCCGCGCCGCCCGTACCGGCCGCAACCCGCAGACCGGTGAGGAGATCCAGATCGCCGCATCCAGCGCCGTGGGGTTCAAGCCGGCAGCCCAGCTCAAGCGCGCCGTCAACGACTGACCCGGGGTCCGGCCGGCACGTCCGTCCACACGGCACCGTTCCGCTGCTGCACCAGTTCGCAGCGGAGCGGTGCCGTTCTCGCTGCCCTGCCGCGGTTGTCGCGGTGACGTGGTGGGGGCCGGCCTGGACAGGAAGCCGACCCCGCCGACCCAGGGCCCACTCAGCCCTGTCGGGCCTTGAACCGCGGGTTGCTCTTGTTGATGACGTAGACCCGTCCGCGCCGCCGGACCACCTGGGAGCCCGGCAGGTTCTTCAAGGAGCGGATGCTGGCTCGGACCTTCACGGCACGACCACCTTGCCCTCGGCGACAGCGCGGACCAGCCGTCGGGGAACGGCCACCTCGCGGCCGTCGACGGTTACCGGCACCAGGTCGGGCACCGTGGCCTTCCAGTTCGCCCGCCGGTGCCGGGTGTTGCTGCGCGACATCTTGCGCTTCGGTACTGCCACCGCAGTCTCTCCTTCGTCGTGTCGTGATCGGTTCCTCGGTGCGGCCGATCGGGTCGAGTCGTGAGGCCCTCAGGCGACCTGCCGGATGACGCCGAGCCAGGGTTCCAGGCCGTCTTCGGCGATGTCCCAGAACGGCCCACGCGCCTCGAGCTCGGCGTCGGTGAGCACCGCGTCGGCGAACGCCGCACGGAGGTCTTCGCGCACGTCATCCGCTCGCAGTCCGGTGACGAGCAGTCGGGTGAACGGTGACGAACGGCCCCACGACCCGTTGACGCCGACGCTGAGCTGGCCCCCGGCGCCGTCCCAGGCGCAGACATCACCCGGGCGGCTGGCCAGCCAGAAGCAGCCACGGCTGCGGAACGGGCCGCCACCGATCGCGTCGACGGCACCGCGGAGCCGACCCGGATGCAGCGGCCGGTCGGCGGTGAGGTCGAGCGACCAGGTGTGCGCGCCCTCGCCGTCACGGCCCGGGCCGTCGTGGACCTCCCCCACCCAGGCCTCGACGGCGTCGTGGTCGTGCAGGCCGGGAAGCAGCTGGTCGGCGGTCAGGCCGGGCCAGTCGGCGGTGACGAGCGCACCCGGGCGGGCGAGGCGGCGCGCGAGCTCGTGGGCCTCGTCCGGGGTCTCACCGAAGAGGGCGATGACGTCGGAGTACTCGACGATCCCCCCGAGCGCCTCCCCCAGACCGCGCCGGTCGGTGTCGGTGGTGGCGAGGCCGCGCTCGCAGAGGAGATCGTCGCCGAGCAGGTCGTCGACGGCCGTGGCGCCGTCGAGGGCGGCGACGACCCCGGCCACGCGGATGTCGGGCGCCACGTCGGCGTCCCAACCGAGCACCCGGCAGACGGACAGTCCGTCGGCGGCGACCGGGAGGTGCGCGACGACAGCCCCCCACCGGCCGATGCTGCCCAACCGCTGGAGGGTAGGCAGCACGTCCTCGCGCACCGCGCAGCTCGTGCACGCGTGCTCGAGCGGCACGACCTCGCGCTCGAGCACTCCGCTGAGGTCGCTGACCGTGCGCACCAGATGACCTGCGGCGACGTCGAGCTCGTGCCGCACCACGACCGCGTCCGGGAGATCGAACTGCAGGCCGATGGTGGCCGCGGCCATGGAGTCGGCGTGCACGCCGGTGACGAGAAAGGCCGGCGTGGGCGTCATCCGCGCGCCTCCCCGTCGGCATCGGGCGCACGCCTGCCGTATCGGCGGTGGAACGCCTCGACCCGGCCCTCGGTGTCGATGGTGCGCGAACGCTTGGTCCAGAACGGGTGCGAGTCGGACGAGATCTCGACGTCGACGACCGGGTAGGTCGCACCCTCCCACTCGATCGTCTTCTCCGGCTGGAGCGTGGAGCGGGTGAGGAACGTCGCGCCGGTGCTGCGGTCGCGGAACACGACCGGCTCGTACCGAGGGTGGATGTTCGGGCGCATGGAGTTGAACACCGTCCGTTCCGTCTGCATACTGATAACGGTTCTCATTCTATGGCGATGTCTGCTGCTGTCGCAACGTGGCCCTCCAGGAGGTCTCTTCCGTGTCCCGCACCTGCATGGTCACCGGCGCCACGCCGGGCTTCGGCCACCGCATCTCGCACTCGCACCGCCGTACCAAGCGGCGGTTCGACGTCAATGTCCAGACCAA
>JBOFLR010000283.1:0-1960 GCA_051657965.1 Dermatophilaceae bacterium | reverse complement strand
CTCCGGTTCCACGTCTCGGCCGCCCGGCTGACCTCGGCGCTGCTGTTCTGCGTCATCCGCAGAGCCGGGCAGACCGACCGAGCGCTGGCCGCCGGTCAGGCGCGGGGAAGGCCCTGCGAACAGGGATCGGCACGGGTAGCTGAGTCGACGGTGCGTCATCCGTACTGCTCAGGCGTCTGCGCTGCGACAGTGCTCGGTCGATTCCCTGTTTACAGGTCCGCGCCGAGGGCGTTCACAGGTCCGCGCCGAGCGCGCGGAGGTAGCGACGCGTCATCCACCTCTGGCCGGCGCGACCGAGCGGCCCGGCCAGCCGTGCCGGCACGCTCGCCGGACGGGAGAACCCCGAGATCGAGAAGCGCAGCGCACCGTCATCCGTACGTTCGACGAGGAAGCGCTCCTCCCCCGCCTCCGGGTGACCGGGCAGGGTGCCGTACGCGAAACCGCGAGCGGCCGGTCGCTCCACCACGTAGACCACCCGGCACGCGATGCGCAGCGCCAGGGCACCCACGCCGAGCCGCATCGCCACCACCGTCCCGGCGACGAGCGGCAGGTCGGATGACGCGACGCGAAGCCCCGCGCGCTCGTGCACCCGCCAGGTGAGCAGGTCGCGTGCCGCGGAGTCGAGGTCGGTGCGCCGTAGCGGTGACGACATCGAGAACGCTGTCGACGCGGCAGGCGCCGCCCGTGGACCGGGCGCGTCGTCATCCGTCGCACCGACACCGGCGTAGGAGAACGGCAGCGTACGGAGCGCAGCGGCCACGGGCTCGGGCAGCGGCTCGGCCATCGACCCGTGGCGGCTCAGGGGTGGAGGGCGTCGAACTCGGCCTCGGCCACGACGTCGGCATCGGCGTCGAGGCGCACGTGCGCCAGCAGCGCCTGGACCACCCGCAGTGCGGATGCCGCCCGCTCACCCCAGTGCGAGAGGTAGCTGAACTGCCACCACCACAGCGCCTCGACCGGCCGGCCCGCGTCGTGGTGGACCAGGCCGTGGCCGAGCGCGGAGGCGACGTCGACGAGGTCGTTCGACAGCGACCCGACCCCGAGTTCGGGGGTGGTGACCGGGTCGACGACGTCGGCGTACTCGTCGAGACCGTCGAACAGGTTGGCCAGGCTCTCGCGCAACGGGTCGAGCTCGGCGTCGGGGCCGGGGTCGGCCTCGTACCGGGCGACCGGCACGACGTCCTCGACCGCGCCGAGCCGCGCGCCCATGCCGAGCACCTGCGACAGCGCGAGCAGCGCCATCGGCAATGCGGCGTCGGGCGCCGCGCCGGCAGCGATCTCGCGCACCGTGAGCAGGTAGACACGAGCCTCGGCGGCCGACTCCTCGGCGAGCGCCAGCCAGTGGTCGACACCCGCAACCGGCTCGGGCACCAGGTCAGACATCGAGCAGTCTCCTCCCCTCGAACGCCCGCCCCAGGGTGACCTCGTCGGCGTATTCGAGGTCGCCGCCCACCGGCAGCCCGGACGCCAACCGGGTGACCCGCAGGCCGACGTCGCGCAGCATCCGCGACAGGTAGCTGGCGGTGGCCTCGCCCTCGAGGTTGGGGTCGGTGGCGATGATCACCTCGGTGACGGTGCCGTCGGCGAGCCGGGTGAGCAGCTCACGCACCCGCAGGTCGTCGGGGCCGATGCCGTCGATCGGGCTGATCGCCCCGCCCAGCACGTGGTACCGGCCGCGGAACTCGCGAGTGCGCTCGATGGCGACGACGTCCTTGGGCTCCTCGACGACGCAGATCGCGTGCTCGTCGCGGCGCGGGTCGGCGCAGATGCGGCAGCGCTCGGCCTCGGCGACGTTGAAGCACACCTCGCAGAACCGCACCCGCGCCTTGACCTCGGTGAGCGCGGTGACCAGGCGCGACACGTCGGCCGGGTCTGCCTGGAGCAGGTGGAACGCCAGTCGCTGCGCACTCTTGGGCCCGATGCCCGGTAGTCGGCCGAGCTCGTCGATGAGGTCCTGGAC
>JBOFLR010000282.1:0-6011 GCA_051657965.1 Dermatophilaceae bacterium | reverse complement strand
TCGACCGCGCGCATCAGCAGCTCGCGCAGCTCGGCACGGAAGCCCCGGGTGGATAGCGCGAGCGTGAGGGATGTCGGCCACGCCGGCCCAGATGCGGCCCCGGCGGCGTGCCCGGCGAGCAGATCGCGTAGCACGACGTCCTGCTCGGGGCCGCCGAGCAGCCGAGGTGCCGGGTCGCCGCCCAGCGCGGCCGCCTCGCGGAGCAGGCCGAACGCGAACGACTGGTGACTGCGCGCGAGCGGAGTGGTGGAGGTGCCGCCGAGCCGGGCGGTGACGGCATCGCGCAGCCGCGCGGCCGTCATCCGCGTCGGTGCGAGGAGCAGGCAGGAGTCGGCGGGTGCGCCCCCGGCCACCGCGCGGGCCAGCCGCTCGACGGCGACGGTGCTCTTGCCGGTGCCCGGTGCGCCGAGCACCCGCACGACCGGAGCGTCATCCGCCACTGCCGCCGCCTGGGACGGGTCGAGCGCCGCTGGCTCCGCCGCCTCGGCGGCCGGACGGTAGAGGGCGAGCACGACCGGCATCCCATCACGAGGCCCCGACACCTGGGTGGACGACCTGCAGTACGCGGGTCGGCCTGCCGACAGTCGCCTTCCGCTCCGGTGTGGTCGCGCCGTCGATCGCCGACCCGATCGCCGACAAGGCGCTGGGACCACGACGCCCGACCGGTCGGGTCAGTACGTGGGGAGGTCGGGGTCGACGTCGCGCACCCAGGCGAGCACGCCCCCCGTCACGTCGACCGCGTCGAGCCCGCGGGTGCGCAGCAGGTCGACCGCCTCGGCCGAGCGCCCGCCGGACTTGCAGTACACGTACATGCGGTGCGGCAGCGGCAGCGGATCGCCGTCGCGCACCTGTTGCATCGGCCAGCCCACCGAGCCCGGCAGCGACACGACCTCGCGCTCCCCTGGTTCGCGCACGTCGAGCAGCGTGAACTCGACTGCGCCCGAAGCGCGTTGGGAGAGCAGGGCGGCCAGCTCACCGACGGTCACGGCCGGCCGTTCTCCCGCGGGATCAGGTGCATCCCGCGGAGTCAGGGTGGTGTATCGCCAGGACTCCGCAGCAACCCCCTGAGCGGCTGGCTCCTGAGTCGCCCAGCCCAGCTCGCGGGTCAGGTCGGCACCGGAGCCGCATACCCGGCAGGCCGGGTCGGCCCGCACCGGCAGCGCATCCCACGTCTGCCGCCAGGCGTCGTGCACGAGCAGCCGCCCCACCAGCGGCTCCCCTGACCCGGCGACGAGCTTGACCGCCTCGGTGGCCATGACCGACCCGACGCTCGCGCACACCGACCCGAGCACGCCGCCCACCGCGCAGGACGGCACCGCACCAGTCGGTGGCTGCACCGGGAACACGCAGGCGTAGCAGGGGCCCGCACCCGCCCACCACACCGAGACCTGGCCGTCGAACCGGTACACCGAACCCCACACGTGCGGCACCCCGAGCCGGGCGCACGCGTCGCCCACGACGTACCGCGTGCCGAAGTTGTCGGCACCGTCGAGCACCACGTCGTAGTCGGCCACCAGGCCCATCGCCGAGGAGGCGTCGAGCCGCACCGGGTGCGCCACCACCTCGGTGAGCGGCGTCATCCGACGCACGGCGTCGCCGGCCGACGCCACCTTCGACCGCCCGACGTCGGCATCCCCGTGCAGCACCTGCCGCTGGAGGTTGGTGACCTCGACGACGTCGTCGTCGACCACGCCGATCGTGCCGACCCCGGCCGCCGCGAGATACATGACCGCCGGCGAGCCGAGCCCGCCCGCGCCGACCACCAGCACGCGCGCAGCCCGCAGCCGCCGCTGCGCCTCGGCCCCCATCCCGGGCAGCAGCAGGTGTCGCGCGAAGCGCGTGCGTTCGCCCGCGGTGAGCTCGGGGCCCGGTGGCACCAGCGGCGGTCGCACCATGGCGGCAAGGTAACACCGGGCCTTTCGTAGGATGTCCAGCCAGCCCGGCCCCTCACGAAGGACCCTCATGACCAGCACCGGTGCAGCCGGAGCGCGCGGCCAGCGGATGCCGCGCAGCGAGCGCCGAGCCCAGCTGCTCGAGTCCGCGCAGGCGGTGTTCGTGCAATGCGGCTACCACGCGGCCGCCATGGACGAGATCGCCGACCGCGCCGGGGTCTCCAAGCCGGTGCTCTACCAGCACTTCCCCGGCAAGCTCGACCTCTACCTCGCCCTGCTCGACCGGCACTGCGACACCCTCGAGGCGCTCGTGCGAGACGCCCTGGCCGGCGGCGGCGACGACAACGAGGCCAGGGTCCGGCGGGCCGTGGCGGCCTACTTCGACTTCGTCACCCGGGAGGGTGCGGCCTTCCGGATGGTGTTCGAGTCCGACCTCACCGGCGTGCCGCAGGTGCGCAGCCGGCTCGACGACGTGGAGCTGAACTGCGCCGAGATGATCGCCGAGGTCATCGCCGCCGACACCGGCGTCGACGACGAGCGAGCGCTCATGCTCGGCTCGGCGCTCGCCGGCATGGCCCAGGTGTCGGCGCGGCACTGGCTGGCCCAGGACGGTGACGTGCCCGAGGCCGATGCCGCCGCGATGGTCAGCACGCTGGTCTGGCGAGGCCTGGGCTCGTTCCCGAAGATCGGATGAGGTGGCGTCATCCGATCTGCGTCGGGGCTCCGGTGACAGGAGGCCCGGAATGCCGGCCCGCACCGCCCGGTTAGCCTGAGCCGAGACGCGCGGCGACAGGCCGCGAACCGCCCGGACGAGGAAAGGACGTCACCGATCATGGACGTCACCATCGGCATCCAGAACGTGGCCCGCGAACTGAGCATCGAGACCGACAGCGACCCGGCCGCGGTCACCGCGGCCGTCGAGCAGGCGCTCGGCGGCGACGGCGTGCTGCGCCTCACCGACACGAAGGGCCGCGAGGTCCTGGTGCCCGGGCGCGCCATCGGCTGGATCCAGATCGGCGAGTCGGAGAAGGGCAAGGTCGGCTTCGGCGCGGTGTGACCGTCGGCCGGCTGACCCGGCCTCGGGGGACGCCGGCTGGACAGCGGCTCGACAGAGCCCAGCGGGCGCGCCGACCGGCGGCGGGGATCACTCGAGGATCTCGTCGTCTCCGGGCACCCCGTCGCCCTGTGCGCTGCGCTACCTTCGAGCCGGCACCGCCCCGGGTGCCCACCACCAGAAGGGAAGCGCATCGTGATCGGCGAAGTCATCGGGCTCATCATCTTCGGTGCCGTCATCGGCATCCTCGCCCGGCTCGTGCTGCCGGGTAAGCAGAACATCAGCGCGGTCCTCACCGTCGTCCTCGGCGTCGTCGGGGCGATGATCGGCTACTGGCTGGCCCGCGCCCTCGGAGTCGGCGACACCGGCGGCGTCGACTGGATCCGGTGGATCATCTCGATCGCCGCCGCCGCCGGGCTCGTCCTCGCCTACGGGGCGATCACCAGCCGCCAGAAGGTCTGAGCCACCCGAGTCACTCCTGAAGGACGTGGGTGAGGATCGCCGCCACGGCGCCGATCCTCACCCGCGTCTCGCGCGTCGCAGAGCCGGCTCGGCCGCGTCCCGCTCAGGCCGCGAGGCCGAGCCGGTTCATCCGCTTCTCGTGGTTCGTCGTCAACCGGGTGAACATCGCCCCGACCTCGGCGAGGTCGACTCCCCCGCCCACGAGCAGCGCCGACATCGCGTCACGCTCCACCGCCACGGCCTGGGCCTGCGACAGCGCCTCACCGAGCAGCCGCCGGCCCCACAGCGCCAGCCGGCCGGCGGCGGTGCGGTCGGTGCGCAGCGCATCGCGCACGATCGACACGATGAACTCCGTCTCGGCCGCGTCGTCGAGCGCGAGGTTCATCACCGCGCGGGTCTCGGCGTCGACCAGCGCCGACATCTCGCGGTAGAAGTCCTTGGCGATCCCCTCGCCGACGTACGCCTTGACCAACCCCTCGAGCCACCCCTTCGGCTTGGTGCGCTCGTGGTAGGCGGTGAGCGGTGCCACGAACGGCGCCATGGCCGGCTCGGGCTCGATGCCCATCGTCGTCATCCGCTCCACCAGCTGCACGTACTGGAGGTACTCGGCGTTCGCGAGCTGGGCCATCGAGCTCTTCAGCGAGAGCGTCGGGGCGAGGTCGGAGTCGACCGCCATCCGGATGAAGGCCGTCAGTTCGCCGTAGGCGAGCACCCCGAGCAGGTCGACGACGGCCGCGCGGTACTGGGGGTCCTCGTCCGACGTCTGCGCCATGACCGGCGAGCCTAACGGTACGATCGAGGTGTCCACGGTGCCCGGTCGGCACGACACGTGACCTGTTCGACGAGGCTCCAACGCGGTGTCCCTGACATCGAGGCCCGTCCCGAAGACCTCCGATCGGCCCGCACACAGGTGCTCGCGCTCTCGCGCGCCGCCCGACCGGAAGTGATCCCATGACCGACGTCTCGACCCGCCCGGATGACGACCTGCCGCCCGGTGACCTGCCCGCGCCGTCCCCCGCCGAGGCCGCTCCTGCGCCCAGCTTCGCCGACTTCCCGATCCATCCCGACGTGGTCGGGGCCCTCGCCGACGTCGGCATCACCGCACCGTTCCCGATCCAGGCGATGACCCTGCCGGTGGCGCTCAGCGGGCACGACATCATCGGGCAGGCCAAGACCGGCACGGGGAAGACCCTCGGGTTCGGCATCCCGATGCTCAACCAGGTGGTCGCGCCCGGTGACGCCGGTGCTGCCGACCGGGCGGCATCCGGGAAGCCGCAGGCGCTGGCCATCGCGCCGACCCGCGAACTGGCCGTCCAGGTCGCCGGCGACCTCGAGACGGCGGGCCGACGACGCGGCATCCGGGTCGCCACCATCTACGGCGGGCGGGCCTACGAGCCGCAGATCGAGACGCTGCGCCGCGGTGTCGAGGTCGTGGTGGGCACCCCCGGGCGGCTGCTCGACCTGGCCAACCAGGGGCACCTCGACCTCGGCCACGCCCGGATCGTCGTGCTCGACGAGGCCGACGAGATGCTCGACCTCGGGTTCCTCCCCGACGTCGAGCGGCTGCTCGCACTCACCCCCGCCGGGCGGCAGACCATGCTGTTCTCGGCGACCATGCCTGGTGCGGTGGTGGCGTTGGCCCGGCGCTACATGAGCCAGCCCACGCACATCCGGGCGATGTCCGAGGACGACGGCGACGAGCGCCACACCGTCAAGGCGATCGAGCAGTTCGTCTATCGCGCGCACGCCATGGACAAGACCGAGATGCTCGCGCGCATGCTCCAGGCCGACGGGCGGGGCCTGACCATCATCTTCAGCCGCACCAAGCGCACCGCCGCCAAGGTCGCCGACGACCTGAGCGCCCGAGGTTTCGCCTCCGCCGCGATCCATGGCGACCTCGGCCAGGGCGCCCGCGAGCAGGCGTTGCGCGCGTTCCGCGCCGGGAAGGTCGACGTGCTCGTGGCCACGGATGTCGCCGCGCGCGGCATCGACGTCGAGAACGTCACCCACGTGATCAACTACCAGTGCCCCGAGGACGAGAAGACCTACCTGCACCGCATCGGGCGCACCGGCCGGGCCGGCAACACCGGGGTCGCGGTCACCTTCGTCGACTGGGACGACATCCCGCGCTGGGGCCTGATCAACAAGATGCTCGACCTCGGCATCCCCGAACCGCAGGAGACCTACTCCTCCTCGCCACACCTGTACGCCGAGCTCGACATCCCCGAGGGCACGACCGGCACGCTGCCGGTCGCGGCTCGCACCCGCGCCGGTCTGGGGGCCGAGCGTGTCGAGGACCTCGGCGAGACCGGCAAGGGTCGCGGTCCGCGCGGCGGCGGTGCTGGTGGTGGTGGTCAGGGTCGAGGCGGCCGAGGTGGCCGCGGCCATTCCCATGGTGGCGGCGAGTCACGCGGTGGTGACGACTCGCGTGGTCGCGGCGAGTCACGCGGTGGTGACGACTCGCGTGGTCGCGGCGAGTCACGCGGTGGTCACGACGGGCGCGGTGGCGACGGCACGTCATCCGACTCACCATCCGCGAGCCGGCGAGGCCGGCGCAACCGCCGCCGCACCCGGGGCGGCAAGCCGGCCGGCGAGGCCAGCAC
>JBOFLR010000281.1:0-5610 GCA_051657965.1 Dermatophilaceae bacterium | reverse complement strand
AGCCAGATCACGACGAGCGCGACGGCGAGACCTTTGAGGAGGGTCCAGAGCCAGCCCAGCGCGCCCTCGAACGGGCCGTGCCAGCCGCCGAGCCAGAGCGTGGCGACCAGCAGCGAGACGACGACGATGCCGGCGTACTCGGCGAGCAGGAAGAACGCGAACCGGAGCCCGGTGTACTCGGTCCAGGCGCCCATCACCAGCTCGGCATCCGCGATCGGCATGTCGAACGGCGGGCGCTGCAGCTCGGCGACCCCGGCGACGAGGAACACCACCAGCCCGGGCAGCTGCCACAGCAGCCACCACGGCGACCAGCGGTCGGTGAGGGTGAGCAGGCTGAGCGAGCCGCCGGCCAGCGCCATGCTGGCGACGGCGAGCACGATGGGCAGCTCGTAGGACACCAGCTGCGCCGCCGCCCGCAGCCCCCCGAGCAGGCTGTACTTGTTGCCGCTGGACCACCCCGCCATCAGCGTGCCGAGGGCACCGACCGAGGTGGCGGCGAGCACGAGGAGCACCGAGCCGGGGACCTCGACGGCGGCGACACCCGGGTGTACCGGGATCACCGCCAAAGCCACCAGGTAAGGAACGAGCGCCACGGCCGGGGCGAGCCGGAAGATCCGGCGGTCGGCGGCGCGGGGGGTGATGTCCTCCTTCTGGACGAACTTCACCCCGTCGGCCACGAGCTGGGCGAACCCGTGGAAGCCGCCGGCGTACATCGGGCCGAGCCGGCCCTGCATGTGCGCCATCACCTTGTGCTCGGCCTGCCCGACGAGCAGCGGGAGCACGAGGAACGCGGCGAGCGCGGCGGCGGCCCGCACTGCCGCTTCGAGGAGGGTCATCGCCGCACCCGTTCCGGCAGCCCGGTCGGGGCGATCCAGGTCGTCGCGAGGCCCCGCTCCGCCGGCCCGGGGGCCGTGACGGCGGTCATCGCGGCCCCCACTCCGGGGGCGGCACGCCCGGTGCCTGCACGCGCCGGCGACCCGGCGAGCGCGCCGAGTCGTGCCCCTCGCCGGGCTCCTTGCCGCCGGGCCACGGCTTCGCGGCGCGCGCGGCCAGCTGGAAGGACTTGCGCAGCGGGGTCCCCTCGAACCCGTCGGGCAGCAGCAGCGGGCGCAGCCCCAGGCCGGTGCCGTCGTCGAAGCCGACGAAGTGGATGCCGAACATCTCGTGCGTCTCCCGCTCGTGCCACGCCGCGCCCGCGAAGACCGTGGTCACCGACTCGAGCGGCTCGCCGTCGGCCACCCGGGTGCGCACGAGGATGCCGGGGAGCTCACCCGGGGCGGTCGCGGCGAGGAGGTGCGCGACGACGTCGAACCCGGGGGCCGACTCGTCGTCGCTGCGGTCGGCGGCGCTGAGCCAGTCGAAGAAGGTGAAGCCGTCGTCGCGAGCGGCGCGGACGGCATCCCGCCATCCGGCCGGCTCCACGACCCGTGTCCCGTGCGCCACGCCGGAAGCCTATCCACCACCAGCTGCTGCCCGTCATCCGCACACGGGGTGCCGAGCGGGCAGCCAAGCGCGCGACCGGCACCCGTCACCGCTCAGCCGCGGTAGGCATCTCGCCGGTGGTCGATGTCGAGGACGTAGACCGTGCTCGTCGTCTCGTCGATGCGGTAACGCACGCGGTACTCGCCACGGCATGCCCGCCACTGGCCGGCGAACGGCGCCCGCAGGGGCGCGCCCACGCGGTGCGGGTTGCCGGCGAGCGGCCTGAACAGGAACTCGACGCACGCCGCCGCGACCGCTTCGGGAAGATGGTCCGCGAGCCGCCGTGCCGCGGTCCGGGTCACGACGACCCGGAAGCTCACTCAGACGTCCTTCGCCCGGGCCAGCGCAGCACGAACGGCGTCCTGGTCCAGGAGATCCCCTAGCTCGATGTCGCGCTCGGCACTCGACACCCGAGCCTGGGCGTCGGCGTCCCCGAGCAGCTCCAGGGTCGCCTCGATCGACTCGAGGTCCTCGGCGGCGAGCAGGACGACATAGTCGCGCCCGTTCTTGGTGATCTGCACCCGCTGGTGCGTCGCAGCGACCTCCTCGGCGATCTCGGAGAGCCGGGTCTTCACCTCGGAGAGCGGTAGCGTCGTCATAGACCAAAATCATAGGCGACATCGGGTGGCCACGCCCCACCATGCGCTGCTCGTCATCCGCGCACGGGGTGCCGAGCGGGCAGCCGAGCGCGCGATCGGCACCCAGGCTGCCAGCAGGGTCGATGCCCCACGGTGTTCGGTCTCAGCCGCAGTCGACGGCGATCGCCAGGGAGGCGCACACCTGACGCATCCTCGTGTCGCTGAGCCGTCCGAGCCGGTCCACCAGTGTTGCCAGCGACACGCTCTCCACGGAGTCGAGGTTGACGGCCGAGCGTCGCGGGACGGGGTCCTCGCCCGGTTCGAGGACGACTTCGCTAGCAAGGCCACGGATCGTGGTCGTGCAGGGCGCGATCAGGACGCGGCGATGACGAGGGATGACGGCATCACGAGAGAGCACCACGACCGGTCGGCGGCCGATCTCGGCCAGCTCGCACCACCAGAGCTCCGCGCGCCGCGGGAGGTCGCTCACGAGGCCGCCGCGGCTTGGCGGAAGGAGGCCAGGTCACCCCACTCGTCTGGTTCGTCCAACGGATGCTCGTCATAGGCGGCGTAGCCGGCGTCCACCTCGGCGGCACGATGCATGGCGAGAAGCGCAGCCAGCGCCTCATCCACGAGCCGTGCATCGGTCATCCCCGACCGGGCACTCCGGGCACTCTGCAGGAGGGCGGAGTCGACCGTCGTGCTCAGTCGTGTACGCGGCATGCCACCATCATGGCATGCATAGCGCACGGCGCTCGCAGCAGGCGCCCGCCCTCGAGCGCTCGAGGACGGGCGCCTGCGTCATCCGCGGCGGTGGGCCAGTCGCGGCGGTGCGTCGTCCGCGGCGGTGCGTCAGTCCCGGTAGACCTGGATGACGCTGGGCCGCGGCCCGCCCCACTTCCCGCGAGACAACGTGCCCGGCTCCGCGTAGTCGGGGAAGAAGCTGGTCGGCTCCTCCCACGACCCGTCCTCACCCGGGTGCTGCACGCAGACGAACACCATCTCCTCGCTCGCCCGGACCGTGGGCCCGCAGGTCTCGGCGTCGACCGGGACGGCGAGGAACTGCTCGACCTTGCCGCGGCCCCGCCCGTCGAGGGTCACCCGGTGCAGCGCGTCGTCCAGGCCGATGGTGCCGGGCTGGCCGTCGGTGGAGATCCACAGCGCGCCGGTCTCGTCGAAGGTGACGTTGTCGGGGCAGGCGATCGGCGACACCGGGCCCTGGTAGCCGCCGAAGTAGGTGCCGGCCGTGCCCGGCGACCCGCAGACGAGCAGCAGGTTCCACGAGAAGCTCGACGCGAGGGCGTCGTCGCGGTACTCGACGATCTCGAGCACGTGGCCGTCGCGGTTGGGGTTGCGCGGGTTGGCCTCGTCGGCGCCCGGGTTGTCGTCGACCCCGCGCCGGCTGTTGTTGGTCAGCGCCGCGTAGATGCGCCCGGTCACCGGGCTCGGCTGCACGTCCTCGGGCCGGTCCATCTTGGTCGGGCCGACCAGGTCGGCGGCGAGGCGGGTGTTGACGAGCACCTCCTCCACCGTCATGCCCGGCACCTTCGACTCGCCGTCCTCGACGAGCGGCAGCCACTGGCCGCGACCGTCGAACGCCTCGTCCTCGGGCAGCTTCCCGGTGCCGTCGATCTCGGCGGCCGGGCTGTCGCCGGTGAACTTCGCGACGTAGAGGTCACCTTCGTCGAGCAGGGTCTTGTTGTGCCGGCGCGCGGCCGGGCCGTTGCCCTTGCGCATCGTCCTGGACGAGACGAACTTGTAGATGTACTCGAAGCGCTCGTCGTCGCCCATGTAGGCGACCGCCCGGCCGTCGCGGGCGAGACGGATGTTCGCGCCCTCGTGCTTGAACCGGCCCATCGCGGTGTGCTTGACCGGGGTGGACTCGGGCTCGAACGGGTCGACCTCGACGATCCACCCGAACCGGTTGACCTCGTTCTCGTTGCCGGCGACGCGGGCGTCGAAGCGCGGCTCGACGGTCCACCAGGCCCGGTTGTCCTCCTCGTCGGCGGGGATGCCGTACCGCTCGTTGGCCGGGGACTCGCCGGCCACGAAGTACTGGTTGAAGTTCTCCTCGCCGGAGAGCACCGTGCCCCACGGTGTGGTGCCGCCCGCGCAGTTGTTGAGCGTGCCGAGCACCGTGGTGCCCTCGGGGTCGGCGGCGGTCTTGACGAGGTCGCTGCCGGCCACCGGCCCGGTGAGGCGGAACGGGGTCATCGCGGTGAGACGCCGGTTGTACTCCGAGCCGCGCACGTAGCTGTAGGGCCGGCCGACCGACCGCCGGCGCAGCTCGACCACGGTGAGGCCGTGCGCGGCCATCGCGACGCGCTTCTGCTCCTCGAGCGCGGCGGCGTCCTCGGTCGGCGCGAACATGATGTTCTCGTTGGTGTACTCGTGGTTCACCACACCGAGCGCCCGCTTGCCGCTGCGACCCATCGGGATGACGTCGAGGTAGTCGCAGTTGTAACCGAACTGCTGCTCCTGCGAGGCCCCGGTCTGGGCTGCCGGGTCGAACTCGGGCGCGTCGGCGAACAGCGGGTCGCCCCAGCGGATGACGGTCGACCACTCCCAGCCGCGGGGCACCGTGACGGCGTCGACGGTGCTGGGCACCGGGAGGATCGGTGCGAACCGCAGGCCGCGTCCGCGGGCCGCTCCGGCGAGCGTGGTGCTCGACCCTGGAGTGGCCGCAGCCGCCGGAGTGCTCGACGCGAAGGCGATGGCGAGCGCGCCTGCACTCGCGCCACCGAGCACGGCGCGGCGAGCCAGGGACCGCGAGGCCACCTCGGGGAAGTAGTCGTTGTCGCTCGAGTTCGGCACCGGCTGAGCGCAGGCGTCGCCGCACTTGAGGCGGCAGGTCACCGGGCTGCGCTTGCCGCGCGCATGCGGTGCGAGCTGGAGTGTTCGGCGGTTCTCGGGGGCGAGGTGCATGGGGGTCTCCCGTCGGGGCGGATAGCGGTGGCTCCGAGCGTGACGGTAGGTGGGCTGCCGAGCCACCGGGAGAAACCGTCGGCGAACGTCAGGTGACCAATCGATGACGGATGCGCGCGAACCGCTCGGTCCCCGGAGTGGCTACAATCGGTAACGAGAAAGTAGCCAGAAGGGAGAGGTCGATGAACGTCGGCATCCGAGAGCTCCGCGACGGTCTCAGCAGGCACCTTGCCGAGATCCGCGCCGGGAAGGAGCTGACCATCACCGACCACGGCACCCCCATCGCCAGGATCGTCCCCGTCGGGAGGCCGACCAGGCTCGAGCAGCTCATCGCCTCTGGTGCCGTCCGGCCGGCGACGCGGCGGAAGGGCCGGCGCCCCGAGCCGATCCGCACCGGGAGCACGGTCAGCGACCTGGTGGACGAGCAGCGCGGGTGATCCTGTACGTCGACACCTCCGCACTGGTGCCGCTGCTGGTCGACGAGCCGAGTTCGGTGGCGTGCGGCGAGATGTGGGACGCGGCCGACCGGGTCGTCGTCACCCGGCTCGCGTACGTCGAGTCGTGCGCTGCGCTCGGTCGAGCGCAACGGCTCGGCCGGATCTCACGCGCTCAGCTCGACCAGGCA
>JBOFLR010000280.1:0-3323 GCA_051657965.1 Dermatophilaceae bacterium | reverse complement strand
CTCGACGAGGGGCGACGCGACGGGCCGGTCGTGATGCTGGCACACGGCAACCCGGCCTGGAGCTACATGTACCGGCACTGGATCCCACCTCTGGTGGCCCGGGGCTATCGGGTGATCGCGCCCGACCTCATCGGCTTCGGGCGCAGCGACAAGCTCGACCGCTCCGACATCACCTACGCGAACCAGGTGACGTGGGCCGGTCGGCTGGTGCGCCGGCTCAGGCTGCGCGACGTCACGCTCTACGCCCAGGACTGGGGCGGCCTGATCTACTTGCGAGTGCTGGCCGAGCGGCCCGACCGGTTCGCCCGCGTCGCGGTCTCGAACACCGGGCTGCCCAGCCGCGACGAGGACTACACCCCCGCGTTCCGGCAGTGGCAGCAGAGCTCGCAGGTGCTGCCGAACTTCGGTGAGGTCGTCGAGCAGGCAACCGCGCGCGACCTCGCCGACAGCGAGGTCGCGGCGTACGAGGCGCCGTGGCTGACCGAGGAGCTGAAGGCCGCAGCCCGGGAGATGCCGCTGCAGGTGCCGGGCACCGGCAGCGAGCAGGCGTCGGCGAACGAGGCCGCCAAGGCGGTACTGCGGTCGTGGACCAAGCCCCTCCTGGTGCTGTGGTCCGAGAACGACGCCATCCTCAAGCCGCCGCTGAAGTCGTTCTTCCTCGACGAGGTCCCTGGCTCCCGTGGACTGCCGCACCGTGACTACGCGGCCGGCCACTTCATCCAGGAGGATCAGACCCAGGCGCTGGTGGGTGACCTCCTGGGGCTGCTGCGCACCGGCTGAGCCGCGCCGACGTCACTGGTGCCGGGAGCCACCGCGAGGTGGCGCTCGGCCACCCTTCGTCATCCGCCGGATGATGCCGGGCCACCCGCGCAGCGCGTTGGGTCAGCCGGTGCGGGTGACGACCCCGGTGGCCAGAGCGTGCAGCGCGTCGCGCGCATCGCCCGGTGCCAGCGCACCGAGCACCGCCTGCGCCTCGTGCGCCACCCGGTGGGTGTGCTCGCGGGCCCGCTCCATCGCCGGATGGGCCCGGAGCAGGCGCAGCGCCTCGGCGAGGCGGTCGTCATCCTCGAGGTCGCCGGTCAGCAGGTGCCGTAGCCGCGCGTCGGCGGGGTCGGTGCCGGCGAGAACGTGGATGACGGGCAGCGTGCGCTTGCCCTCGCGCAGGTCGGTGCCGGGCGTCTTGCCGG
Source organism: Dermatophilaceae bacterium (assembly GCA_051657965.1). Taxonomy (GTDB): domain Bacteria; phylum Actinomycetota; class Actinomycetes; order Actinomycetales; family Dermatophilaceae; genus JBOFLG01. The sequence continues at coordinate 2,136 of JBOFLR010000280.1, read as the reverse complement.
TGTCGCCGGCCTCGGACGAGATGTCGATCAGGTCGTCGGCGAGCTGGAACGCCACCCCCAGCAGCTCGCCGAAGCGGCGCATCGTGTCGACCACCTCGGGTGGACAGCCGCCGAACATCGCGCCGTACCGTGCGGCGGTGGCGATGAGGACGCCGGTCTTGTCGGCGAGCACGTCCAGGTAGTACGCCACCGGGTCTGCGCCGTCCGGCACGGGCCGGTCGTCGCGGATCTGGCCGGCGCACAGCCGGATGAAGGTCCGCGCCTGGATCTTCACCGCCTCCGGCCCGAGGTCGGCCACGATGTCGGAGGCCGTGCCGAACAGCAGGTCTCCGACGAGGATGGCGGTGGCGTTGCCGTAGCGGGCGTTGGCGCTCGGCGCGCCCCGACGCACGCTCGCCTCGTCCATGACGTCGTCGTGGTAGAGCGACGCGAGGTGGGTCAGCTCGACCCCGGCCGCGGCCGCGACGACCCGCTCGTCGGCGCCGGTGCCGAGCTCGGCCGCGAGCAGGGTGAGCAGCGGCCGGAACCGCTTGCCGCCGGCCTCGGTGAGGTGGGCGCTCGCCTCGGCCACGAACGGGTCGTCGTGGTCGACCCGCGCCGCGATGAGGTCGTTGACCGCGTCCAGGCCGCGGCCGAGCCGTTCGCGCAAGGCGTCGGAGGCGCCGGGCAGCTCGAGCACCGAGGGGGTGCCCCGCTGCGCCGCCACCGACGCCGCACTCACAAGAGGAACTGCGAGGCCGAGCTCGCGAGGTCGAGGGCCGCGGCCGGTGCCACCCCGGCAGCGGCCGTGGCGAGCACGCCGATGGTGATGGCCACGGTCAGAGGCACCGACGGGGTGAGGGCGACGACGTCGGTGGTGCTGTCGGTGAAGTACATCAGCACGATGAGCCGCACGTAGACGAACGCGGTGACCGCCGAGGCGAGCACGCCGATGACGACGAGCACCACACCGGCGGTGCCCGACTCGACCGCCGGGGCGAACGTGGCGTACTTGGCCGTGAAGCCCGAGGTCAGCGGGATACCGGCGAAGGCGAGCAGGAGGAACGCGAACACCCCGGCGACGACCGGGTGCTTGCGGCCCAGGCCCGCCCACTGCGAGAGGTGCGACGCCTCGGAGCCACCCTCGCGCACCATCGACACCACGGCGAACGCGGCCACGGTGGTGGCGCCGTAAGCGACCAGGTAGAACATCACCCCACCGATCGCGGCCCGGGAGAACGCGAGGACCCCGACGAGGATGAAGCCCGCGTGCGCGATCGAGGAGTACGCGAGCAGCCGCTTGACGTCGGTCTGGGTGACGGACAGCACCGCACCGACCACCATGGTGAGCGCCGCGACCGCGACGACGGCGAGCTCCCAGTCCCAGCGGTTGCCCTGGATGCCGACATAGGTGAGCCGGAGGATGGCGCCGAACGCGGCGAGCTTGGTGCACGCGGCCATGAAGCCGGTGACCGGGGTGGGCGCCCCCTGATAGGCGTCCGGGGTCCAGGAGTGGAACGGCACCGCACCGACCTTGAACAGCAGGCCGACCAGGGTGAGCACGGCGCCCGGGACGAGCAGGCCGTCGAGGTCGCCGCTCTCGGTGGTGATGGCGCGGGAGATGGCGGCGAGGTCGGAGGACCCGGCGTAGCCGTAGAGCAGTGCACTGCCGAAGAGGAAGAACGCGCTGGAGAACGCCCCGAGCAGGAAGTACTTCAGCGCCGCCTCCTGCGAGAGCAACCGCCGCCGGCGGGCCAGCCCGGTCATGACGTAGAGCGGCAGCGAGAGCACCTCGAGCGCGATGAACATCGTGATGAGGTCGTTCGCGCTGACGAAGACCATCATCCCGAACACCGCGAACAGGGTCAGCGGGAACACCTCGGAGGTCGCGTACCCGGCGCGGGTCGCGGCGGCCTCCTGGGGCGAGCCGGGGGTCGAGGCGCCCATGGGGGTGAACGCGTCGGAGCCCACGCCGCCGAACCGCTCGGCCATGACGAGTACCGACATCAGCGAGAGCAGGAGCAGCGATCCCTGGAGGAACAGCGCCACGCCGTCGACCGCGATCGAACCGCCGAGCGTGACCGCCTGGCTGCCGCGCGAGAGGGCCAGCAGGGCGCCGAGCCCGGCGACGATGGTCAGGCAGGTGAGCCAGACCTG
>JBOFLR010000279.1:0-1697 GCA_051657965.1 Dermatophilaceae bacterium | reverse complement strand
CCTGGCGCATCCGGTGCACCCAGCGCGTCCGGCGCACCCAGCGCGTCCGGCGCACCTGGCGCATCCGGTGCACCCAGCGCGTCCGGCGCGTCTGGCGCATCCGGCGCACTCGGCGCGTCCGGCGCCACCAACGGCTCGGTCAGCTCGGCGACGTGCCAGGGCGCGCCAAGGCCCTCGCCCCGGCGTGCGAGGAAGCGCGCGGCGAGCTCGACGAGGGTGGCGGCGGCGTCATCCAACCGCACGAGCGGGCCCCAGGCAGGCCCGACGCGCAGCTGCGCCGTGCTGTCGTCGAGGGCGACCAGCCCGAGATCGGCCGCCCGGTCGAGCAGGTCGCCGCGGCCGTCGTCGAGCACGAAGAGGAACCGGCCGGGCAGCCGGGCCAGGCCAGGGTCGGCGCACAGCATCCGGTCCAGGTCGGCAGTCACCGGGCGCAGGTCGGCGCGGCCGCCGGCCAACCCGGTCTGCGGGGACGCGAGGATGTTGCGCACCAGCTCGTGGGTCGGCGACGGGAGCAGCCCGGTCTCCTCGAGCGCGGCGCGCACGTCAGGCACCAGTGCGGCATCCGAGGGGCCGGCGGGCAGACCCCGGAGCTGGAGGTTGGCCCGCGAGGTGACGTGGATGCGTCCGTCGCCGAACCGCTCGGCCACGGCGAGCAGGCCGCGGAGCGAGCGGTGCGAGACCGCGCCGCCGACGAGACGCAGCCGCACGAGCAGCCCGTCGGTCGCGCGCCAGGGGCGCGCCACGCCGGGGCAGCGGTCCACACGGGTTCGGATGGCTGGCATCGACACCTGCTCTGGTCACGGGACCCATGCGCGAGGTCCGAGGTCGACCCGGCGGCGGCTGCCGCGAGGGCCAGCAGGTCTTCGGACTCGGGGTCGACCGGCGAGGAGCACCTTCCCGGGCCGGGCCCAGTGGTCGTGGCGGACACTCGCCCGCCACACGCTCCCGCCGTCACCCTCACCGCTGCGCGTCAGTCCCGGAGTCGCACCGGGTTCCCTGACCCCACGAGGAGGCACGACTGGCTCCGCCAGCGTAGCGCCCTCTCGACCCGGCCCGTCGACGACCGGGCTCGGCCGACATCGCCCGGCGAGACGTCACCTCGGCGGCGGTGTCAGTCCGGCGGTGGCAATGGCGATGGCGCTGGCGTCCGCGGATCGAGCCTGGTCACGCCCGGATGACGCGGCGGCACCTCTCCGGTGGACCGTGCGCTCCCGGAGCGGTGGATGACCAGCGCGGCGACGACTGCGACGGCGAGGCCCGCACCGCCCGCGACGACGTAGGCGACGCGCGGCCCGGCGGTGCTGGCGAGGGTGCCACCAAGGAGCAGCGCCAACACTGAGCAGGTACGCGACAGGCCGCTGACCAGAGCCACCGCCGAACCGTGCCGCGCACGCTCGACCTCGGCGAGCAGCACGGCGAACACGAGTGCGTTGACGATGCCGAGCAGGGCACCGGAGACGGCCGTCGCACCGACGTAGACCGGATAGGTCGGCGCAAGCCCCTGCGCCACCTGGGCGGCGGAGATCCCGAGTAGCGCAGCGAGCACCAGGCGCACCCGGGTGGGCCGCCTGGTGACCGTTCCCGCCGCGAGAGCACCGGCGACCGCGGAGGCACCGTGCACGGCATCCGCCGCACCGTACTGGGCCGGGCTCGCACCGAGCACGTCGCGCACGAGGAACACCTCGACGACGTTCACC
>JBOFLR010000278.1:0-9236 GCA_051657965.1 Dermatophilaceae bacterium | reverse complement strand
GCGGGCACGACGACGAACACCGGCTGGCCGGCGTCGATGAGTGCGATCGGCCCGTGCTTGAGCTCACCCGCGGCGAAGCCCTCGGCGTGGATGTAGGCGAGCTCCTTGAGCTTGAGCGCCCCCTCCATCGCGACGGGGTAGCCGACGTTGCGGCCGAGGAAGAGCACCGAGCGGGTGTCGGCCATGAAGTTCGCCATCTCGACGACGCGGTCCATGCGACCGAGCACCTGCTCGATCTTGTCGGGGATGTCGCGCAGCTCGGTCATCACCGCCTTGGCGTCGTCGGCGAACGTGCCGCCACGGAGCTGGGCGAGATAGAGGCCGAGCACGTAGCAAGCGGTGATCTGGGCGAGGAACGCCTTGGTCGAGGCGACCGCGATCTCGGGCCCGGCGTGCGTGTAGAGCACCGCGTCGGACTCCCGCGGGATGGTCGAGCCGTGGGTGTTGCAGATGCTCAGGGTGAGGGCACCGAGCTCGCGGGCGTGCTTGACCGCCATCAGGGTGTCCATCGTCTCGCCGCTCTGGCTGATCGACACCACGAGAGTGCGGTCGTCGACGATCGGGTCGCAGTAGCGGAACTCGTGCGCCAGGCTGACCTCGACCGGGATCCGCGTCCAGTGCTCGACGGCGTACTTGGCGACCAGTCCGGCGTAGGCGGCGGTGCCGCAGGCGACGACGGTGATGCGGTCGATCGCCCGCAGCTGGTCCTCGGTGATGCGCAGCTCGTCGAGCACGAGCTCACCGTCGTCCTTGGTGCGGCCGAGCAGGGTGTCGGCGACGGCGTGCGGCTGCTCGTGGATCTCCTTCTCCATGAACGTCGACCAGCCGCCCTTCTCGGCGGCCGACGCGTCCCAGGTGACCTCGTAGGCCTTGCCTGACGCGGGCGCGCCGTCGAAGCCGATGACCTCGTGGCCGTCGGGAGTGATGGTGACGATCTGGTCCTGGCCGAGCTCGACCGCCCGGCGGGTGTGGCCGATGAAGGCGGCGACGTCGCTGCCGAGGAAGTTCTCGCCGTCACCGAGTCCCACGACGAGCGGGCTGTTGCGCCGGGCGCCGACGACGACTCCGGGGCTGTCGGCGTGCACGGCGAGCAGCGTGAACGCCCCTTCGAGCCGGGCGACGACCGCACGCATCGCGGCCGTGAGGTCGCCGACCCGGTCGTACTCGCGCCCGACCAGCGTGGCCGCCACCTCGGTGTCGGTCTCGGACCGGAAGACGACCCCGGCCGCGATCAGCTCCTTCTTCAGGGCGTGGAAGTTCTCGATGATCCCGTTGTGGATCAGGGCGAGCTTGTCGCCGTCGCCGCCGCGGTGGGGGTGGGCGTTGCCGTCGGTGGGCCCGCCGTGGGTGGCCCACCGGGTGTGCCCGATCGCGGTGCGCGAGCAGTCGAGGGGGTGCGCGTCGAGCGCGGAGCGGAGGTTGTCGAGCTTGCCGGCTCGTTTCTCGGCGGCGATGCCGTCATCGGTCACCAGGGCGACCCCGGCGGAGTCGTAGCCGCGGTACTCCAGCCGGGTGAGGCCTTCCATGACGACGTCGAGCGCCCGGTCGTCCACGGCCCGCCCGACGTAGCCCACGATTCCGCACATGCCGGCCAGCGTAGCCGGATGACGGTCCGCCCCCCGGGTGGGCAGCGCGCCCGCACCCGGGGTGCGAGATGATGGCCGACGTGTCCGCTGCCGACGCAGCCCTCGCCCGTCTCGGTGTCGCCGCCGGGCGCGGCGCCCCGACGCCGTACGTCGACCTGGACCGCGCCGCGTGGTCCAGGCTCCGCGAGAACCACCCGATGAGCCTGACCCGCGACGACGTCGCCCGGCTGCGCGGGCTCGGTGAGCCGCTCGACCTGCGCGAGGTCGAGGAGGTGTACCTGCCGCTCTCCCGGTTGCTGCACTTCTACGTCGAGGCCGTGCACGGCCTGCGGCTGGCCACCAGCGAGTTCCTCGGCGAGCGGCCGAGCCGGGTGCCGTTCGTCGTCGGGGTGGCGGGCTCGGTGGCGGTCGGCAAGTCCACGACCTCGCGGATCCTCTGCGAGCTGATGAGCCGTTGGCCGCAGACCCCCCGCGTGGAGCTGGTCACGACCGACGGGTTCCTCCACCCCAACACCGAGCTGGAGCGGCGTGGCCTGCTGCACCGCAAGGGCTTCCCGGAGTCCTACGACCGGCGCGCGCTCTGGCGTTTCGTCGCCGACGTCAAGTCCGGGATGCCGGTCGTCCAGGCCCCGCGGTACTCCCATCTCACCTACGACGTGCTGCCCGGCACGGTGCCGGTGCGCCGGCCGGACGTGCTCATCGTCGAGGGACTGAACGTGCTGCAGCCGCCGGGTCGCCGGCCGGACGGGTCGAGCCCCGGTGCGATCTCCGACTGGTTCGACTTCTCGATCTACGTCGACGCCGCGGACGCGGACATCAGGCGCTGGTACGTCGAGCGGTTCCTCCGGCTGCGGGAGACCGCGTTCGCCGACCCGCAGTCGTACTTCCATCGCTATGCCGCGCTCACCGACGACGAGGCGCGAGCGACGGCATCCGGCATCTGGGCGGCCACCAACGAGCCCAACCTGGTCGAGAACGTCCTACCGACCCGAGAGCGGGCCACCCTGGTGCTCACCAAGGGCGCGGACCATGCCGTGACCGGCATCCGGCTCCGCAAGACCTGACCTGCTGCCCGCCGGGTCGACCACACCGGCGCGAGGGACCACGATGTCGGATGCCGCGCACGCCAGGCGGCGGCGCCCGGACGATGCCGGCCACCGGACACGACGCGAACCGTCAGTACCAGTGCGGTGAGCGGCTCTCCCACGCATCGAGCGCGTCGCAGGGTGTGCCGTAGGCGTCCTTGATGTACTGCAGGCCCCACTTGATCTGGGTGACCGGGTTGGTGCGGTAGTCGGCGCCCACGGTGGCCATCTTGCGGGCCGGCAACGACTGCGGGATGCCGTACGCCCCCGACGACGGGTTCTCGGCCCACCACCGCCAGTCGCTCTCGCCGATCCAGAGGGTCTCCAGGCACGGCCACTGCGACTCGCCGAAGCCGTACTCCGGCATCAGCAGCTGGGCCACCGCCTTGGGGTCCTTCTGGGCGTTGGCGATGACCCGCTTGCGAGCCGCCGCGCGAGCCGCGGCCTCGGCGGCCTCCTTGCGCTGTTTGGCGATCTTGGCCGCCCGGGCCTGCTCGGCAGTCGCCTGCTGTGCCGCCACCACCGACCGCCGGTTGTTGGTGGCCGACCGGTCGGCGGTGACCCGCTCGGCATCGGACTGCGCCAGTCGCAGCTCGGCGACCGAGGTGTCGGATGCCGCCCGGTCGAACGAGAGCGTGGTCAGCTCGGAGTCGGCGGGATTTCCGGTCGCACCGGTGGCAGCGGCGAGTCCGGCGGCGATCGCGGCGGCGGCACCGGTGACCGCCACCGGACGTCCCACGACGGGTCGGGGACGGGAGCGGCGGCCGGCCGCATGGCGAGGAGCATGACGGGGAGAGTGGCGAGACATCGGGGCGAGAGAACCTTCCGGAGAGTCGGCCTTAGGCGAGACCGTCCCTGTTACCGAATCGAGATCCAGACTCTAGGGGATCGAGAGCCAGTCGCGAAACCTCACCTGCGAAACCACTCAGGTGCATCTGGCTCGGTCGAACGGACGATCACACCTCGATCCCCTCCAGCAGCTCGGTGACCAGCGCGGCGATCGGACTCCGCTCGGACCGGGTCAGGGTGACATGGGCGAAGAGCGGATGGCCCTTGAGCGCCTCGACCACGGCCACCACCCCGTCGTGCCGGCCGACGCGCAGGTTGTCACGCTGCGCGATGTCGTGCGTGAGCACCACCCGCGAGTTCTGGCCGATCCGGGAGAGGACCGTGAGCAGTACGTTGCGCTCAAGACTCTGCGCCTCGTCGACGATGACGAAGGCGTCGTGCAGGCTGCGGCCGCGGATGTGGGTAAGGGGCAGCACCTCGAGCATGCCGCGGTCGAGCACCTCCTCGACGACCTCCCGCGACACCAGCGCGGAGAGCGTGTCGAACACCGCCTGGCCCCAGGGGTTCATCTTCTCGGCCTCGGAACCCGGCAGGTACCCGAGCTCCTGGCCGCCGACGGCGTACAGCGGGCGGAAGACCACGACGCGGCGCTGCTGACGACGCTCCATGACCGCCTCGAGACCGGCACAGAGCGCGAGCGCCGACTTCCCGGTGCCGGCCCGGCCGCCGAGGCTGACGATGCCGACGTCGGGGTCGAGCAGCAGGTCGAGGGCGATGCGCTGCTCGGCGCTGCGTCCGTGCAGGCCGAACGCGTCGCGGTCGCCGCGGACGAGGCGCACGTGCTTGTCGGCGCCCACCCGCCCCAGACCGGAGCCCCGAGCGGAGGTGAGCTTGAGCCCGGTGTGGCACGGCAGCTCGGCCGCGGCGGCGTTCTCGAGCCGGCCGTGCTCGTAGAGGTGGTCCATCTCCTCCGGCGTGACGTCGAGGTCGGCCATACCGGTCCAGCCGCTCTCGATGGCCAGCTCGGCGCGGTACTCCTCGGCCTCCAGACCACACGCCGAGGCCTTGACCCGCATCGGGAGGTCCTTGCTCACGACCGTGACCAGACGTCCCTGGTCGGCCAGGTTGCGGGCCACGGCGAGGATGCGGGTGTCGTTGTCGGCCAGCCGGAAACCGGCCGGTAGCGCGGTGGTCTCGGTGTGGTTGAGCTCGACCCGCAGCGTGCCACCCTCCTCGCCCACGGGCACCGGCGCGTCGAGGCGGCCGGCCTTGATGCGCAGGTCGTCGAGCATGCGCAATGCGGTGCGGGCGAAGTAGCCCAGCTCGGGGTGGTGGCGCTTGGCCTCGAGCTCGGTGATGACGACGACGGGGAGCACGACCTCGTGCTCGGCGAACCGCGAGACCGCTCTCGGGTCGGACAGCAGCACCGATGTGTCGAGCACATAGGTGCGGCGCGCCTCCTCTCCCCGAGTCCCTGCTGCTGATGCGCGCGTGCCTGAGGCCATGTGCGACTCCTGACGGTGGGGTGCTCCGTGCCCGAAACGCTACGTTGCCGGGGTGGGCGGTGGCGAGCCGCATCCCGCGTGTCGCCGATCTCGCCGCGGCGGCAGCAGCGGCATCCGGGCTGCTCGCGGACCCGTAAGCCGGCGTTACTGCCCGAAGCGGCGCTGTCGCTCCCCGTAGGCGCGCAGCGCCCGGAGGAAGTCGACCTTGCGGAAGTCGGGCCAGTACGCCTCGCAGAAGTAGAACTCGCTGTGCGCGCTCTGCCAGAGCAGGAACCCCGAGAGCCGCTGCTCACCGGAGGTGCGGATGACGAGGTCGGGGTCGGGCTGGCCCTTGGTGTAGAGGTGCTCGGCGATGTGCTCGACGTCGATCACCTCGGCGAGCTGCTCGATCGAGGTGCCCTTCCCGGCGTGCTCCACGAGGAGCGACCGCACGGCGTCGGCGATCTCCCGCCGGCCGCCGTACCCGACCGCCACGTTGACGATCATCCCGGGCACGTCACGGGTGCGCTCCTGCGCCGCCTTGAGCCGGGCCGACACCGGCGCCGGCAGCAGGTCGAGAGCCCCGACGGGGTGGATGCGCCAGCGGCGTGCGTCGGCGAGGGTGTCGACCGCGGCCTCGATGACGCCGAGCAAGGGTGCCAGGTCGCGCTCGCTGCGAGCGAGGTTGTCGGTCGAGAGCAGCCACAGGGTGACCACCTCGACGCCGACCTCCTCGCACCATCCGAGCAGGTTGGCGATGTTGGCGGCGCCCGCCTGGTATGCCTCCTCGTGACCGGCGCCGCGTGCCCGACCCCACCGCCGGTTGCCGTCGAGCATCACGCCGACATGCCGCGGGGTCGACTCCGGTCCGAGCTCGTGCGCCAGGCGGCGGGTATATGCGGCGTACAGAAGGTGCCGGACCCGCATCTCCCGACCTCCCGCACCGTCACCTGGCCGGGCCCGTCGTCCGGGCCACGCCGCGGCCAACGCTACCGCGCGGCACGGATGACGGCGCCCCATCCGCGACGGTCGCCCACCGGTTACCTCACCGTAGGTTACGGTTGGGTAGTGACGCGCCGCCCGCCCCGACCGGCTCGTGACGAGCGCGCTGGCCGGTCCGCTCGTGACGACCACCGTCGCGAGGCCCTCGAGCAGCGCGTCGACGCACTCTCCACCAAGGTCGAGTCGGCGTTGAGCCACGTGAAGCCACGGTTGCGCGGCTGGCTGCACGCGGGGATGGCGCCCGTCGCCGTGGCCGCCGGCATCGTGCTGGTGACCATCGCCGGCACCACCGTGGGCAAGGTGTCGGCCGGGGTGTTCGCCGGCACGGCCGTGCTGCTCTTCGGCACCTCGGCCGTCTATCACCGTGGCACCTGGTCACCCCGGGTCGGAACCTGGCTGCGCCGCGTCGACCACTCCAACATCTTCCTCATCATCGCCGGCACCTACACCCCGTTCGCCCTGCTGCTCCCCGCCGCCCAGGCCCGCGGTCTGCTGATCCTCGTGTGGTCCGGCGCCGTGCTCGGCGTGCTCTTCCGGGTCTGCTGGGCCGGTGCACCCCGCTGGCTCTACACCCCGGTGTACGTGCTGCTCGGGTGGGTCGCCGTCTTCTACTTCGGACCACTGCTCGAGCATGTCGGTGGCGGCGCGATGACCTGGGTGGTCGTCGGCGGCGTGCTCTACAGCCTCGGCGCGGTGGTCTACGGCACGAAGCGTCCCGACATCTCGCCACGATGGTTCGGCTTCCACGAGGTGTTCCACTCGCTCACCGTGCTCGCCTTCGCGGCGCACGTCGTGGCGGCCGGTCTGGCCCTCACCGGCCCCGCCACGGCCTGACCCGCCACCGCCCGCGCCCCTCGCGCCTCCCCGGACCGTCGGGACCGCGTCGCAGGCTCGCGTGCGACATCGACCGTTCCAGGGGTCCCGCCGGTTCGGCGAAGAACTCGAGCCGGCCCGACGCTCTCAATCGTGACGCGAGGAGGCGTCATCCGCGCCGGTCTCGGCGACCGGCTCGTCATCCGGACCCGCGTCATCCGCGCTCGTCGGCGACGACCTGTCCGCCTTTGTGGGGCCGCCTGCGTCGTCCGAGCCGGCCTGCGGGTCGTCCTTCCCCAGCCCGGCCTGCTTCTGTCGATAGGACATCCGGCGCATCCGGGCGTTCATGTTGCGCATGAGGAACCACAGCGCGACGGCGAGTGCGAAGAACGCGAGGAAGGAGATGATGCCCGGGCCGCCCTCGGTGGCTGCGGCGGCGGTCACGGCTCTCGCTCCTTCCGGGCGTCGAGCACGATGTCGAGCACCCCGGGAACGGCGAGGGCGTCGGCGCTGTCGGTGTCCTCGGGGAGGCCGGCGAAGAGGTCGTCCTCGCCGTCGACCACCGGGACGTAGGACACCGCGGCCTCGAAGTCCTCGGTCGGCCAGATCCGTGCCTGCATCTCGCGCGGCACGCGAAACCACACGCCATCCGGGTCGACCTGGGTGGCATGGGCGAGCAGGGCGGCGTCGCGGCGGTCGAACCACTCGGCACACGGCACCCGCGTGGTGACGACCCGGTCGGGGCGGTCCCAACGCCCGAGCCACTCGCCGTACGGGCTCTCCTCGCCGAGCTCGAGGAGAGCACGGTGGAAGGCCTCGATGCGAGCCTTCGACATGGTCTGGTTGTAGTAGAGCTTGAGCGGCTGCCAGGGAGCGCCGGCATGCGGGAAGGCGTCGGCGTCGCCGGCCGCGTCGAAGGCGGCGACCGTGACGTCGTGGCACATCACGTGGTCCGGATGGGGGTAGCCGCCGTTCTCGTCATAGGTGGTCACCACGTGCGGGCGGAAGCGGCGGATCTCGCGCACCAGCGCCTCGGTGGTCACCTCGAGCGGCTCGAGCGCGAAGCACCCGTCGGGAAGCGGCGGCAGCGGGTCCCCCTCGGGCAGGCCGGAGTCGACGAAGCCCAGCCAGGTGTGCCGCACGCCCAGCACGTCCCGGGCCCGGGCCATCTCGTCGCGGCGCACCTGGGCGAGATCGCGGGTGATGTGCGGATCGTCCTGGAGCCGGGGGTTGAGCACGTCGCCCCGCTCTCCCCCGGTACACGACACGACGAGCACGTCGTGCCCGGCGTCGACGTACTTGGCCATCGCCGCGGCACCCTTGCTGGACTCGTCGTCGGGATGCGCGTGGACGCACATCAGGCGGAGTCGCTCGGTCACGTGGGGCCCTTCCGTCCCGGGGCTCGGGCGCAGCTCGAGAATGAACGGCCTATTCTCTCACCACCGCGTCCCTCCCCTGCCCGGTGCCCCAGACGATCCGAGGTGCTCGTGCCACTGCCCCGACCCGCCCCAGGCACCGGCCGGTGGTGGGCCTTCGGAGCGTTCGGGACGGCGCTGGTCCTCGGCTTCGCCGTCTGGTGGGCGGCGGCATCCACGGTCGGTGGGGTGCGACCCACCGTCACCGGGTACGACGTCGAGTCCGACGCGTCGACCGTGGTCGAGTACGACCTCGCGCGTCCCGAGGGCGTGGCGGTGGTGTGCCGGGTCAGCGCGCTGGACGGCGGCCGGGGGCGGGTCGGCACGGTCGAGGATGCCGTGCCGGCCGCCGGTCCCGCGTCGGTCCGGCGGGTCGTGCGGGTGCGGACCAGCACCCGGGCCGTCACCGGCGTCGTCGACTCCTGTACCCGCGTGCTGCCCGGCACCCCGTAATCAGGGGACCCACCACTCGACCCTTGTACTCGCGTGCTGCCCGACACCCCGTGACCACGGGCCCGTCGCTCGACTCCTGAACCCACGTGCTACCCCGGCACCCCCTCACCACGGGCCCCGGTGCTCGATTCCCGGAACCGGCCAGGTCGTTGCTACAGTGGTCGCTTCACATCCTCGGGTCTGGGTCCGAGCGCGCCGCACCGACTAGCGGCAGCCGTCGGCCCGGGCCCGTTGCCGTAGCCCCCAGCACCAGGCCGGGAGGCAGCGTGCCCGAGATCCCCGTCATCCAGGAGTTCCCCCATGACCGCCCAGCCGACGAACCAGTCGAGCTACCTGACCCAGGCCGCCTACGACCGCCTCCAGGGTGAGCTCGAGCAGCTGTCCGGCCCGGGCCGCACCGAGATCGCCAAGCGCATCGAGGCCGCCCGCGAGGAGGGCGATTTGCGCGAGAACGGCGGATACCACGCCGCGAAGGAGGAGCAGGGCAAGATGGAGGCCCGGATCCGCCAGCTAATCCAACTGCTCGAGACCGCGGTGATCGGCGAGACCCCTGCCGACGACGGCGTGGTCGAGCCCGGCATGGTCGTCGCGGTCGAGATCTTCGGCGAC
>JBOFLR010000277.1:0-2661 GCA_051657965.1 Dermatophilaceae bacterium | reverse complement strand
CGACGAAGGTGACGGCGGGCGCTGCGCCGGACCGGGGATGACGCCCGGCCGCTACCAGCGGGAGTGCCGCGCCGACCTCGGCGGCCGTCATCCGCACCGCCAGGGTGAGGTGGGGCACCCAGGCGCCGGGCCGGGCGTGCTCGGTGGCGGGTGCGCCGCATCCGGTCGCCACCGCACGGTGCAGCGCGAGCAGCGGCTCGGTCACGGTCACGGCGCGGGCGAGGACGAACGGCCCGGAGCCGAGGACGAGCAGCCCGCCGACCGCGGTCGGGAGCGGGAGGGAGCCCGTCGTCGCACGAGCCGCCGCCTCGGCATCCGGGCCCGGCCACTCCCGCGTCATGGTGAGAGTGAGGTGCGGACGGTTCGACGCGCTGCGGTGGTTCGCGAGGCTGGGCAGGCCGGCCGCCGCCAGCGCCGCCCACTGCTCCCGCAGCCACGCGTCGGTGGCAGGGTCCGGCAGGAGCTCGACATGGTGCACCTCGTCATCCTCGTCCCTATCCTCGGCGAGGGAGCCGGGAGCAGCTCGACCTGACTCGCCGCGTCATCGTCGCGTCACGTGGGCGTCGTATCGCCGAAACCCAGCGCGCTCCTGCCAACGAGCCGCTCTCGCGGCTGTCAAGGATTGCCAAGGGTGTCGTGGGGACGCGGTCACTACCGTCCGGGTATCGCGGTGCCACCACACCGCGAGTGGTCAGCGCCCCCGTGCAGGAAGGTCACGACGATGGCTATAGGTCTCGGATGGAAGGTCAAGGGCGACGGCCGATCGCTCGCTCCCGGCGAGGTGGTCGCCCCCGACGAACGGCTCTCGTGGGGCCGCACCGTCGGGCTCGGCGCCCAGCACGTCGTCGCGATGTTCGGCGCCACGTTCGTCTTCCCGCTCATCATGGGGCTGAACGCCCAGCTCGCCATCATGATGAGCGGCATCGCGACGATCGTGTTCCTCCTCATCGTCCAGGGCAAGGTGCCGAGCTACCTCGGCACGTCGGCCTCGTTCGTGGGCGGTGTGGCGGCGATCCGGGCGAGCGGCGGCGACTCCCGCGAGGTCACCGGCGCCATCCTCGTCGCCGGCCTGGCGCTGGTCGCCGTCGGCGTGGCCATCCACTACCTCGGGTCGGCGGTGCTGCACCGGGTGCTGCCGCCGGTGGTCACCGGTGCGGTGGTCATGCTCATCGGGTTCAACCTCGCGCCGGTCGTGGCCGGCATCTACTGGCCGCAGGACCAGTGGGTGGCCATCGCGACCATGCTGTTCACCATCGTCTGCGCGGTGGCCTTCCGCGGGTTCATCGGGCGCATCGCGGTGTTCCTCGCGCTGGTTGTCGGCACCGTGCTGTCCTGGCTGCTCGACCGCTTCACCACCGTCACCAGCGTGCTCCCCGGGCAGAACCTCCGGGACAGCGCCGGTCAGGCCTGCGCCCCCGAGGGCCCGTTCTGCCAGGCCACGGCGTTCGCCCACGATCGCTGGAACACCGCCGGAGTCGGTGACGCGGCCTGGTTCGGCTTCCCGTCGCAGACCACCATCGCCGCCGACGGCGCCGAAGTGGTCGGCTGGCACCTCCCGACGTTCTCGGTCGCGGCCATCCTGCTCGTGCTCCCCGCCGTCATCGCCCTCGTCGCCGAGAACGCCGGGCACGTCAAGGCGGTCGGCGAGATGACCGGCCACGACCTCGACCCGGTCATGGGCCGGGCCATCGCCGCCGACGGCGTCGGCACGGCGCTCGCGTCATCCGTCGGTGGGTCGCCGACCACGACGTACGCCGAGAACATCGGCGTCATGGCCGCGACCCGCGTCTACTCGACGGCCGCGTACTACGTGGCCGCCGCGGTCGCCGTGGTCTTCGGCCTCTCCCCGAAGTTCGGCGCGCTCGTGGCCTCGGTCCCCGGCGCCGTGCTCGGCGGCATCACCGTCGTGCTCTACGGGATGATCGGCCTGCTCGGCGCGAAGATCTGGAAGGAGAACGGGGTCGACTTCGGCAACCCGGTCAACCTCGTGCCCGTCTCCGCCGGCATCATCATCGGCATCGGCAACGTCGACCTCGACATCACCGACGACTTCAGCCTCGGCGGCATCGCGCTCGGCACCATCGTCACCATCGCCGGCTGGCACCTCGCCCGGGTGCTCGCACCCGCCGAGGTGCGGGCGAGCGCCGAGGGCGCGATGATCGCGGCCGGCGACCGGGTCTACGGCGACGAGGACGGCATCGACGACCTGCAGCAACAGGCCGAGCAGCCTCGCCCCGGCAAGAAACCGCGCGGCCGCGACTCCTGACCACCGCACGACGACGCGCCACCTGACCGGCTCGGGGTGGCGCGTCGTCATCCTTCCGCACGACCTCCGCGATCAGGCAGGATCGAGCAGGTGAAACCCGCACCGTTCACGTATCACGCCCCGCGCACCACGGCCGAGGCGCTCGAGAAGCTCGCGCAGGTGGGCGCCGACGGCAAGGTGCTCGCCGGGGGCCAGAGCCTGGTGCCGCTGCTCAGCATGCGCCTCGCCGCGCCGGCACACCTCGTCGACATCTGCGGCGTCGACGGGCTGGACACGATCGGCGTCGACGAGCGGTGGGTCCGGGTCGGCGCCCTGGTGCGGCACGCGGGTCTGCAGCGCAGCGCCGCCGCGGATGCCGCACTGCCGTTGCTCGGGCAGGCCACGCGGCACGTGGC
>JBOFLR010000276.1:0-4000 GCA_051657965.1 Dermatophilaceae bacterium | reverse complement strand
GGTCTCCGGGGTCGAGGTACGGGAACGGAGCATCCAGAGCAGCACCGGCGCACCGAGAGCGCCGGTGACGACGCCGACGGGCAGTGCCGTGTCGGGGACGGCGTAGGCGGCCACGTGGTCGGCGGCGAGCACGACGACCGCCCCGACGAGCGCGGCGACACCCACCGACGGGCGGCCGGGCACGAGGCGGCGGGCGATCGGGCCGCTGAGGAAGCCGACGAACGCGACCGGGCCGACGACGGCGGTCGCCGCGGCGACGAGCGCCACTACGACGAGCGTGACCGACACCCGCAGGCGGGTCACCCGCATGCCGAGCCCAGTCGCCACATCGTCGCCGAGACCCAGCAGCGGCAGCCGCGCCGCGAGCAGCAGCAGCGTCGGCAGGAGCGCGGCGACCACGACCAGGAGGCGGGCGTTGTCGGGCCACGTCACCGAGTTCAGGCTGCCGCTCAACCAGACCAAGGCCTCCTGCGCCTGATAGAGGCTCGCGCGCAGGAGCACCCAGTGCACGACCGCCGACAGCCCGGCCGCGAGCGCCACCCCGACGAGCACCATCCGGCCGGTCGCCCCACCGCGAGCGCCGGCCTGGCTGAGGATGACGCCGGCCGCGAGTGCCGCACCCGCCAGCGCCGCCAGGGTCACCGGGGTGCCGCGCACGCCGATCACGACGACGGCGACCACCGCACCGGTACTGGCGCCGAGCGTGATGCCGAGCACGTCAGGGCTGGCGAGCGGGTTGCGCAGCATCACCTGGAAGGCGCAGCCGGCGGCGCCGAACGCCGCGCCCGCGAGTACGGCCACCACGGCGCGGGGCAGGGTCGACTCCAACAGCACGAACGAAGCCACCGGGACCTGCTCGCCGCGGAGGATGCGCACGGCGTCGACGAGCGAGATCCGGTAGTCGCCGAGCAAGGCTCGCACGAGCACCAACCCGACGAGGAGGCCGACGAGGGCGGACAGCACGAGCACCCGCCGGCGTCGCGGGCCGCGCCGGGCCCGGGAGAGCACCTCCGCGGTGCCGCGCTCCGGGCGAGGCGATTTCGCAGCGGGACGGATGGCGGTCGTCATCCGAGCGCCTTGGCCCGGCGGATGACGAGAACGAGCACCGGCGCGCCGAGCACGGCGCAGACGATGCCGGCCTGCACCTCGGACGGGCTCGCGACGAGCCGGCCGACGACGTCGGCGAGCACGACGAACGCCGGGCCGAGCACCGCCGAGAGGAGCAGCACCCGGCCGTGACCGACACCGACCACGGTGCGCACGACGTGCGGCACGACGAGCCCGACGAAGGCGATCGGCCCGGCGAGGGCGGTCGCGCACGCGGCGAGGAGCACGGCCCCGGCTGCGGCCAGGCCCCGGTGCAGCAGCACGCGCTGGCCGAGGCCGCGGGCGAGGTCGTCACCGAGCGCGACGGCGTCGAGGGTGGGCCCGGCGGCGAGGGCGAGCAGCGCACCGGCGAGGAGGAACGGCAGCACCTCGAGCACCTGGCCGGCGTCGCGCCCGGCGACCGACCCCACCTGCCAGAAGCGGAAGCTGTCGAGCGCGCCACGGTCGGTGACGAGGATGCCGCCGATCACGCTCTGCGCGAGCGCCATCACCGCCGCGCCGGCGAGCGCCATCGCCACCGGTGCCTGCGCGCGCGGTGCGAGGAGGGTGAGCGCTTGAACGAGGAGTGCGACCACCACGGTGCCGACCAGGGCGGCCAGCAGGTAGCCGGCGACGGTCGAGAGCCCCAGCAGCCGGATGCCGACCACGACGGCGAGCGCGGCACCGGCGTTGAGGCCGAGGATGCCTGGCTCGGCGACCGGGTTGCGGGTGAGGCCTTGAAGCACCACGCCACTCAGCGCCACCGCCGCCCCGACGACGATGCCGATGACGGTGCGATCGACCCGCGACTCCACGACAGCGGCGGTCTCGGCGTCGACCGGTCGGCCGAGCAGCGCGTCGAACACGGCGGCCGGGGCGAGATCCTGGACGCCGAGCAGCAGTGATGCCGTCACGGCGAGAGCCACCGCCGCGGTCGCCCCCGCGAGTGCGACGGGCAAACGCGCCGCCGGTGAGCGCATGGCCGATGCCGGGCCCGGCGACCGTGTCGTGGGCGACGGCGGACCGGGCGATCGCGCGGTGGCCGGCACAGCCCCCGACGCCGGTGGCGGGGCCGGCGCCCGCGTCGTGCCTGTCACGACGCCGGCGAGCCTTCTAGTGCCGCAGCGATCTTCGGCAGGAACTCCTCGGCGGCGGTGCGCACCGACAGCGGGCTCGGCAACGACATCGACAGGGCCACCTCGTTGTCGGCGCTCGCGACGTACTGCTTCTTCGTCAGAGCCGGGATCCGGCCGAGCAGCGCGTCGCCGGTGACCTCCGCGGCGCCGGCGCCCTTCTCCGCGTAGAAGATCACGACGTCGGCCTGCAGCGTCGAGGCCTTCTCGGCGGACAGGTTCACCGAGAACTCGCTCGCGCCCTTGCTCAACGCCGCGACGGTCGGGGAGTCGACGAGGCCGAACTCGCGCAGCATCTGCGGGCGCAGGTCGCGCGTGGTGTAGAGGCCGACCGTCGACAGGTCGTTAGGGGTGAACCACGCCCACGCCGCGCTCTTGCCCTTGATCTCGGGATGTCTCGCCGCGGCATCGGCGATGACGCGCTCGGTGTCGGAGACCAGCCGCGCGGCATCCTTCGTGCGGCCGAGGGCGGAGCCGATCACCTGGACCTGCTCCTGCCAGGGGGTTCCCCAGGGTGCGTCGGTGTAGGCGACGACCGGTGCGATCTTGGAGAGCTTGTCGTAGTCCTCCTTCGAGACGCCCGAGCTCAGCCCGAGGATGAGGTCGGGGCGGGTCGCGGCGATGGCGTCGAAGGGCACGCCGGCCGAGTCGTCGTAGCGGGCGATGTCGCCCTCCTTCACGCCCAGCTCGGCGGCCTTCGCGTCGAACCAGTCGGTCGACCCCTTGGCATTGCCGCCCCAGGTGATCTTGGGCGCCCCGACCGGCGCCACGCCGAGCGCCGCGACGACGTCGGCATCCGCCCAGCCGATGGTCGCCACGCGGGTCGGCGCGGCGTCGATCACGGTCGTGCCATGGGCATGGGCGACGGTCACCGGATACGCGGCCGGGTCGGCACCACCGGTGCCGGATGACGTGGCGCCACCCTCCCCGGACGGCCCGGTCGAGCAGGCGCCGAGCCCGAGCGCGAGGGCGAGTGCGGTGGCGGCGGTGAGCAGCTGACGGCGGGACGGCACGATGACTCCTGGCGAGATGAAGAGGACGACGGGCGACACGAGAGCTCGATCGGACGCGCACACGGCGCAACCTGCCGAACTTAGGCAACCCTAACTTCATCCGTCGGCAGGTGGGGCGTTCGTCCCCCTCGGATCGACGACATCGCGCCCGAGCGGCCCCACCTCGGCCACCTCCCTCGGCTCATTCCTGACGATCGCGACGTCCTGCCCGGGATGGTGTCGAGCACCGGTCGCCGGAGTCGCCGAGAACAGTCAGCAACACCAACGCTACGCGGTACTATTGCCCTGCGTTACTATCTGACCGTGATCCGGTCGTTCGGCAACCCCGACACCGAGAAGGTCTGGAACCGCGAGCGCGTTCGAGCCCTTGGGCCCGAACTCCAACGAGCCGCGCAGAAGAAGCTCCGCCTTCTCAACGCGGCCTCCGAACTGAACAGCCTGCGGGTGCCGCCCGGCAATCGACTGGAGAAGCTGCTCGGCGACCGCGCCGGCCAACACCCCATCCGCATCGATGACCAGCACCGGATCTGCTTCGTCTGGGCCGACGGCGGCGCAGACGACGTCGAGATCGTCGACTACCACTGACCACCACGGAAGGAGACCGGCCATGGCTAAGGCACACGACCCGATCACTCCCGGCGAGATCCTGCTCACCGAGTTCCTGGAGCCGCTCGGCATCACGCAGTACCGGCTCGCTCAGGCGACCGGGCTCCCCCAGACCCGGATCAGCGAGATCGTGCGCGGCAGGCGCGCCATCACCACCGGCAC
>JBOFLR010000275.1:0-4199 GCA_051657965.1 Dermatophilaceae bacterium | reverse complement strand
GTCAGGGTGTCGAGGGGCAGGTCGGACCAGGACTCGGGGAGGTCATCGAGACTCATGGCAGTCAGCGTGCCGCGCCGGCGGGGCACTGCCGCAGCGTTTTCCACAGGCACTCGGACCGCCGTGTCGAACCCGCGGCCCGTACACCCCCACGGCGGCTGCGCCTCGCTTACCCTCCCGGTCATGACTTCGGATGACGACCGCGCACCTTCCGTCGACGACCGCCATTCCCGCCCGCCGGGCACGAGCGACGCCACCGTCGAGGCGGTGGGGAAGGTGTCCGAGGCGCTGGAGGCCGTCGAGCACGCCCGCGGCCACCTGTACGCGTTCCACCGGCTGATGGGCCGGGCCGACCTCACCCTCGGCGAGGCGGTCCGCATCCTGCGGGATGCCGGGCACCCGGCCGTCGCCGACCGGCTCGACACCGAGGTCGTGGGCCGCAACGTCCTCGCCGGCCGGTGGACGTTCCAGATCATGGAGGAGTTCGACGACGGCTACTACGCCACCTTCCGGGAGCACGAGCGGCAGGTGCGGGAGGAGCTGATGGCCGGCCGCCGGCACGTGTTCGAGGCCGAGATGAAGGAACGCGAGCGCACGCGCGGCCGGGCCGGCCACGAGGCCACCCCGGCGAGCGGCTGAGGCTGCCCGGGGCGTCGGCCGCCACTCGTCGACGAACGCACCACGCCGATCAGCTGAAGACGACGGTGCGCGCGCCGTTGCGCACGACACGTGACTCGCAGTGCCATCGCACGGCTCGGGCCAGCACCCGCGACTCGACCTCCTCGCCGGCGCGCACGAGCTCGGCGGGCGTCATCCGGTGGTCGACCCGCACCACGTCCTGCTCGATGATCGGGCCCTCGTCGAGGTCGGCCGTCACGTAGTGGGCCGTGGCACCGACGATCTTGACCCCGCGGTCGAAGGCCTGGTGGTAGGGCTTGGCACCCTTGAACGAGGGCAGGAACGAGTGGTGGATGTTGATGACCCGGCCGGAGAGGTCGCGGGCCAGGCCGTCGGACAGGACCTGCATGTAGCGGGCGAGCACGACGAGATCGACGTCGTGCTCGGCCACCAGGCCACGCAGCGCCCGCTCGGCGTGGGCCTTCGTCTCCGGCATCACCGGCACGTGATGGAACGGGATGCCGTACGAGCGCACCAGGGGCTCGAGGTCGCGGTGGTTCGAGACCACCGCGCGGAGGTCGAGGTTGAGCGCGCCACTGCGCCACCGGAACAGCAGGTCGTTGAGGCAGTGCCCGAACCGGCTCACCATGACGAGCGCGCGGTACGGGGTGGCGGCGTCGCGGATCGACCACTCCATGCCGTAGCGCTCGGCGACCGGCGCGAACCACCCCCGCCACTGCTCGACGCCGGGGCCGTCGACCGGCACCGAGTACCGGATCCGCATGAAGAACCGGTCGGTCGGCACGTCGTCGAACTGCTGGCTCTCCTCGATGTTCGCGCCGCGCTCGAACAGCAGTGCCGTGACGGTGGCGACGATGCCGCGCCGGTCGGGGCAGGACAGCAGCAGGATGTGCTCGGCGGCCGGGGGCGGCGAGGCGGCGGGCTGCGACGCCCCGGCCGGGCCCGCGGACAGCGAGGTGGCGGCCGGACCCGCGGATGACGACGTCGCGGCACGTCCCGCGGATGACGACGTCGCGGCACGTCCCGCGGATGACGAGGCGGCGAGCGTCATCCGGCCTGTGCCTCACGCACGAAGGCGATGACCGCGTCGGCCATCATCTGCACCGCGATCGCCGAGAGCAGCAGGCCGGCGATGCGGGTGAGCAGCACGATGCCGCTCTCCTTGAGCACCCGGGCCAGCGGCGCCGCGAACCGGAACACGAGGAACACGAGGAACAGGGCCGCGACCAGCGCCGCGGCCACCGCCACCAGCCCGCCGGCACCGTCGGCGCCCTGCACCGCGAGCATCGTGGCGACGATGGCGCCCGGTCCGGCCAGCAGGGGCGTGCCGAGCGGCACGAGCGCGACGTTGACCCCGGCGTCGGCGAGCTGCTCGGACTCGGCGCCGGTGAGCAGCTGCAGCGCCACGATGAGCAGCAGCAGCCCACCCGCAGCCTGGAGCGCCGGCAGGGTGATGGCGAGGTAGTCGAGGATCTGCTTCCCGAACACCGCGAACGAGGCGATGACACCGAGGGCCACCAGCGAGGCGCGCCGGGCCGCCGCGGCCTTCTGCCGTGGGGACAGCCGCCCGGTGAGCGCGAGGAAGATCGGGATGGCTCCCGGCGGGTCGAGGATGACGACGAGGGTGACGAACGTGGTGAGGAAGAGGTCGACGTCGAACCAGGTCACGCGCGCACCACCGCCGACCCGGTGGCCTGCGCCTCGATCGCGTCGAACGTCTCGGGGCTGCTCGTGTTCTCGCCCAGTCGGTTGGCCTTGCCGTCGCCGTGGTAATCGCTCGACCCGGTGGTGAGCAGCCCGAGAGCTGCGGCCAGGCCGGCGAGGTGCCGCACGGCATCCGGGTCGTGGTCGCGGTGGTGCACCTCGAGCCCGGCCAGGCCGGCCGCCGCCATCTCCTCGATCACCTCGTCGGGCACGACCCGGCGGCGGGTGCCCGACCAGGCGTGCGCCAGCACCGGCACGCCACCGGCGGCCCGCACCAGCTCGACGGCGCGCACCGGGTCGGGCGCGTAGTGGCCCACGTAGTAGCGCTCGCCCGCGGCGAGGTAACGCGCGAACGCCTCGTCGCGCGAAGCGACGACACCGGCGCGCACGAGCGCGTCGGCGATGTGCGGGCGCCCCGCGGTGGCGCCGTCGGCCACCTCGGCACGTACCGACTCGACGGTGACGGGCACGCCGTCGGCCGCGAGCAACGCGACCATGCGGTCGAGGCGGGTGTCGCGGCTCTCCCGGGCGCGGCGCAGCTCGGCGGCCAGTCCGGGGTGCTCCGGGTCGGGGAGGTAGGCGAGCAGGTGGATGCTCTGCCCGCGGCGGGCGGTCGAGATCTCGATGCCGCGGATGACGGTGACGCCCACCCGTCGCGCGGCGGCGGCGACCTCGGCCCAACCGGCGGTGGTGTCGTGGTCGGTGAGCGCGAAGGCGGTGAGCCCGGCCTGCGCGGCTCGCTCCGCGACGACCGCCGGTGGCTCCGTGCCGTCACTCGCGGACGAGTGCGTGTGCGCGTCCCACGCGCCCATGGCGGAGGTGGCACCCGCGCGCGAGCGATCGGTCGTCACCGACTCAGCGTAGTGGCGCGCAGCATCCGGACGAGCGAGGTGCGTGCCGGCTCAGCCGGCGGTCGTCGCGGGGCCCGGCCAGTTGCGGTCGGGCACCGGGGTGGGACGTCCGGGCTGCTCGCCGCCACGGGCGTCCAGGTAGCTCCGCTTGGGCACCATGACCTTCCGGCGGAACACGCAGACCACCGTGCCGTGCTGCGTGTAGCCGATGGTCTCCACGTGCACGACGCCGCGGTCGTCCTTGCTCGCCGACTCCCGCTTGTCGAGCACGGTGGTCTCGGCGTAGAGCGTGTCGCCGTGGAAGGTCGGCGCGACGTGGCGCAGCTGCTCGACCTCGAGGTTGGCGATCGCCTTGCCCGAGATGTCGGGCACCGACATGCCGAGCACTAGCGAGTACACATAGTTGCCGACGACCACGTTGCGGCCGAACTCCGTTGTCTCACCGGCATAGTGGGCGTCGAGGTGCAGCGGATGGTGGTTCATCGTCAGCAGGCAGAACAGGTGGTCGTCGTACTCGGTGACGGTCTTGCCCGGCCAGTGCTTGTACGTCGCCCCGACCTCGAACTCCTCGTAGCTGCGCCCGAACTGCACGTCGTCTCCTCGCCTCGCTCGCGAACCGGCGCCTCATCCTCCCAGCGCCCGGTCGTCATCCCCGTGCTGGATGACGTGCCGTTCCTCACGCCGGCGGCCGGACGGTCGAGATCGTCCCAGATGACCCTGATGACCAGATAGCCGAGCGAACGCAGCCCGTCCTCCCGGCTGGCGTGTGGCGACGCCTTCAGCCCGGACTGGTACGACCGTCTCTGACGGACGCCGCGAGCCCCGAGCCTCGCCGTCATACGCTGCATCCATGGCGGACTTCATCGGCGCGGTCGACCAGGGCACGACGAGCACCCGGTTCATGGTGTTCGACCACGACGGGCGCGAGGTGGCCCGGCACCAGCTCGAGCACGAGCAGGTGCTCCCCCGCGCCGGCTGGGTCGAGCACAACCCGCTCGAGATCTGGGA
>JBOFLR010000274.1:0-4668 GCA_051657965.1 Dermatophilaceae bacterium | reverse complement strand
CCGCCGGATGAAGCCGAACCCGCGCCCGCTCGAAGAGGTCGCGCGCTCGGTGCTCGACGTCGCCACCCGAGCGGATCTACCGGACGGGGCATGGATCGACCGGCACGGCCGGGTGGCGGACCTGCCGCGCAAGGCGCGTCCGGGTGCGGCCCGGGCGGCGCTAGGGCGTGTTGCGAAAGTCTCTCCGTCCGGCGCCTCGTGACGTTACGACGCCGGCTACGACGCCGAAGTCGTCGTGCTCACCCCGGGTTCCGCGTCGTAGCCGGCGTCACAGGAGCGCATCGAGGACGCGGACCGTCTTTCGCAACAGGGCCTAGCCGCGGACGCCCGGCAGGTGCTCGCCGACGCCCTCTCCGGCATCGAGGGCCAG
Source organism: Dermatophilaceae bacterium (assembly GCA_051657965.1). Lineage (GTDB taxonomy): Bacteria > Actinomycetota > Actinomycetes > Actinomycetales > Dermatophilaceae > JBOFLG01. The sequence continues at coordinate 4,298 of JBOFLR010000274.1, read as the reverse complement.
TCGCGGCGGGACGTCCATCCACGGCATCCGGCGTAAGACCGTTGATGACGGGACTCGGGTCCGTCGCGCCGGTGGACTGTCGCGCGGGATCGGGGGGCGAGTCGCCACCCGGTGGGGTTGCGGGTTCAGGGGCGAGCTGTGTCTGGTGGCGTTGCGGGATCAGGGGCAAGCCGCTGTCTGGCGGCGTTGCGGGATCAGGGGCAAGCCGCTGTCTGGCGGCGTTGTCGCCGAGTCAGGGCGCTATAGCGTCATGACTCGGCGGGATGCTCCGGATCCCGCGGAGTCGGGGGCGAGGCGGCGGCACGATCTACTCATAGGTGTGCCGCCCTCCCGGTGGCTCCGGTCAGGTCGTCGTCGCCGACTCGTCGTCGGCGAGCAGGCTGCCGTAGTGAGGGTGGCGGGCGATCCACGCCCGGATGAAGGGGCACACCGGTCGTACCCGTAAAGTGCCGGTGGCCTCGATCTCGTCGAGGGCGGCGCGGGCGACGGCTCCACCGACCCCTCGCCCCTCGAACGCCGGGTCGACCTCCGTGTGGGTGAAGACGACGACGTCGCCGCGCAGCCGGTACCGCGCGAAACCGGCCAGCTGGCCGTCGACGCGTGCCTCCCAGCGGCGCTCCTGCTCGTTGCGGACGACCTCGACCTCGGTGTCGGGCACGACGACCACCTCCTCGGCTCAGGATCTCATCGCCCGGCGAGCGTCGCGCCGACGGCCCAGCTGCTTGAGTCGTCGACGCGACTACCTCAACGCTGCCCGCTTCCACGAGAACGGAAACCGTCGGCCGGCACCTGGTTCGGACGCGCTCGGCCGGCCGACTACCCGACCGGAGGGCTCGGGCCTACTCGACCGGTGGGCTCGGGCCTACTCGACCGGTGGGCTCGGGCCTACTCGACCGGTGGGCTCGGGCCTACTCGACCGGTGGGCTCGGGCCTATCCGACCGGACGGCTCGGGCCGTGGTCTCCGGTGCGGTCGTCGGGCCTTCCCCGGTGTCGGCGGCGGCCGGGCCCCACCGGTGCGCGGATGCCGCGGGACCGGCCCCGAGCCCGACGGCCGCACCTTAGGCTGTGGGTCGCCCGACCGCCGCAGGGACGGCCGGCGACCAAGGAGGACGGCACATGAGCGCACCCCCGGGGTGGCACCCGCAGCCCGACGGCCGCGAGCGGTTCTGGGACGGCACCCAGTGGACCGACCAGTTCAGGACCCCCGCTCCGCCCACCTCCGTTCCGCCCGCCGCTGCTCCGCCGCCGCCCCCGTCGTGGGCGTCTCCGGAGCCGACGCAGGCGATCGACATCGACCGCACCCAGGCCCTGCCGACGCCCGATCCCGCGGGCGCGGCACCGCCATCCGGTCCGGTGAGCGGCGGAGAGGGCGCCCCGGGCGCCGCCCCGCCGTGGCAACCGGCCGGCTATGATGCCACGGCCGGGCAGCCGGCCGGGCAGCCGGCGGGGACCACGCCGGGTGCGTCACCGCCCGCCGGCCCGGTGGCGCCGGGCACCGGATACGGGACCCCGGGCACTCCGTGGCAGCCACCGCCACAGAAGAATCGCTCCCGCGGCTGCCTCATCGCCGCGATCGTCACCGCGGTCGTGCTCGTCGTGGTCGTCGCCGTGGCCATCTGGGCGGTGTTCGCCGTCGGGCGCACCGTGGTCGAGACCGTCGAGTCGAACGTGCCGAGCAACCTGCCCACGAACCTGCCCACCGACCTGCCCACGAACCTGCCCACCGACCTGCCGACGGCCGCGCCGTTCGACATCGAGGTCGGCGAGGGCTTCGAGCTGCCGCGGGCCGAGGTCGCCGGTGGCTGGACGCTGTCGGAGACGAGCAACCTCGGCGCGCGGGTCCAGGGCATGCGCGCCACCTTCAGGCAGCCCACCCAGGTGCCGGCCGTCTTCTCGCTGTCCTTCACCACCGCCGGCGGCGACACCCTCGAGACCGCGTGTACGAGCCAGGTCGGCGGCGACGAGGTCACCGAGGCCGACGTCAGCTGCATCCCCATCTTCGGCGACGTCTCGGGAGTGGAGTCGGTGCGCGTCACCCCGGGCTTCTGACCCGGCCACGCACCGCCGGATGACGCACGGGCGGAGACGGCCGGATGACGCGGCCGGCTCAGTTCACCCGTGACCGGCTCACGGGGCCGGCGTGCCGAGTGCCACGAGGTCGGCGACGAGGCGGTCGGTGCCCAGCGCGCTGTCGCCGACCTCGGGGCTGAACCCGAGCCGCACGACGACCAGCCGGGCCGACGGCACCACGTACACCCGTTGCCCGTCGTGGCCGCTCATCCAGTAGGCGTCGGCGGGCAGGTCGCGGTCGACCACGGTGCCGTCGGCCTGGGTGTTGACCCACCAGCCCGCGGCGTACCCGCGTTCCTCGGAGCGCTCGACCCGGGTCGCGGTGGTGGATGCCGCCATCCACCCCTCCGGCACCAGGCGCTGGCCGCCCCAGACACCGTCCTGCAGCGCGAACTGACCGACGGCCGCCCAGTCGCGAGGCGTGGCCCACAGGTACGAGCTGCAGACCGGCGTGCCCGACGCGTCGGGTTCCCAGACGGCCGAGGACAGGCCGAGCGGCGCGAACAGTGCGGTGCGGGGAAAGTCGGTGTCGCGCACGTCGGCCAGCTCGGTGAGCCAGTCGCAGAGGATGTTGGTGGACCCGCTGGAGTACTGCTGATAGCTGCCGGGCGCGTGCGCGAGCGGTTGTGCCGCCGCGTAGGCCGCCATGTCCTTCTCGGTGTAGAGCATCTCGGTGATGGGCGTGCCGAGGTCGTAGGTCTCGTCCCAGGTGAGGCCGCTCGTCATCCGCATCAGCTGGTCGAGGGTGATGTCGCGCCGCGCGTCACTCCACTCGGGCCGCAGACCCTTCTCGGTGGTGACGTCGATGTCGCGATCGAGTGCATACCGGCCGACCAGCAGATTGGCCACGCTCTTCGACATCGACCATCCCAACTGTGGTGTGGCGGCGTCGAACCCGTCGGCATAACGTTCGGCGACGAGCTCGCCGTCGCGCAGGACGACGACGGCTCGCGTCCCGAGCCGCTGCTGCCGGGCGGGCGGCAGGCCGTCTCCGAACGCCCGGCCGAGAGCCTGCTGCAGCTCGGGCGACTCCTCCGGTGACGGCGCGGCCGAGATCGGGTTCGGGTCGGAGCTGACTCGGGTAGCACGTTCCGGCGTCAGCGTGGGCCGCCGGTCGGACACGGTGCAGCCGTACCCGTTGGTGTAGTGGGCCTTCTGCTTCGAGAGCAACCACAGCATCGCCGCGGTCGAGTTGCGGCCCGACTCGTTCTCGTACCCGGTGAGATAGGGCACGAGCGGGTTCGGCGGCAGGTCCGCCTCGGGGTCGTCCCGACCGGCCAGCAGCACCACTCCGCAGCTGTTGTGGGCGGCATACCCGGTGCCGGTCTGGATCAAGGGCCGGGCGTAGAGATAGAGCGCGACGGCGCCCACCAGCGTCACCACCAGCAGGCCCGCGACCACGCGGAGGAACACGCGCATGGGCGGACGGTACAGCGGATGACGCCCGCACCACGAGGGGTTCGACGCGGCCCGTGCCGGACTCGGGTGCTCGGGCGCTGCTCGCGGCGATCGTCATCCGTACCGGCACGGGCACCGGCAGGGTCACCGGCACGGCACCGGCAGGGTCACCAGCATGGGCACCGGCACCGGCACCGGCAGGGGCAGGGGCACGGGCACGGGCACGGGCACGGTCATCACGGTGAGGTCGTGGTGCGGTGTGCGCGGCGGTCCAGCCACAGCACGACGACCATGTGGGGGACGGTCAGGGCGAGCAGGATGATCAAGGTGGCGCCGGTGGCTGCGGCCGGGTCGGTGGCGGTGGCGGTGGCGACGAGCAGGGCGGCGAGGGTGGTCACGGCGGCGAGGGTGGGCCACACCGCGCGGCGGGCGATCGTCGCGACCGCCCGGCGGGGCTGCCCGCGGGCGAGCAGGTCCGCGGATGTCGCGTCGAGGGTGAGCAGCCGGGCGTAGTGGCGCACGGCGTGCCAGCCCCCGAACCAGACCGCGAACGCGACCAGAGGCGGGGCGAGGGCACCGAGCGCACCGATGAGCAGCACGTCGATCACGACGGTGCGCTGGCGGGACCGGACGGCGGCGGTGATCGCGCACCCGGCGGCGACCAGCCACAGGGCGCCCACCGCGGCACGGGACACCGGGTCGGCGATCCACGCCCCCAGCGGAGGGGAGACCGCGGTGGCCACCGCGCCCAGCTGCTCGCCTGCGCGGGCCACCGGGAGCAGCAGCGCACCGGTTCCGGCGAGCGCCACCGCAACCGCGATGGACCGCG
>JBOFLR010000273.1:0-7840 GCA_051657965.1 Dermatophilaceae bacterium | reverse complement strand
CTTGTCGGGCTCGGCGTAGCGGTCGAGGTAGCGCTCCGGGTCGGAGAGGCAGAGCACGAGCGCCGGCGCGGCGGACACCCCGCGGCGCCACGCGTCATCCGGCCGCGACCCCGACGCGGCGGACCAGAAGGTCGCGCGGTCGGTCGCGTCGAGCAGCGCGACGAAGTCCCAGCCCTGGCTGAACCCCGCACTCGGTGCGCGGACGGCCAGACCGACGAGGTCGCGCACGACCTCCGCTGGGACCGGGACCCTCGGGTCGAAGCGGCGCACCATGCGGCGGCGGACGACGGCCTCACGCAGCTCCATCCGGCCCAGTCTGGCGGGAGCTGCGGAATGGCACGATGGCGGGCATGGAGGAGCAGCCGCTCCCACCCGGCTATCGGCGGGCGTGGGAGGCCGACGTCGTGCTGCGCGACGGCACGGTCGCCCACCTGCGCCCCATCCGGCCAGACGACGCCGACGCCCTGCGCCGGTTCCACGCCGCTCAGTCCGAGGAGTCCATCTACCTCCGGTTCTTCGCTCCGCTGCGCGTGCTCAGCGACCGGGACGTGCACCGTTTCACCCACGTCGACTACGTCGACCGCGTCGCGCTCGTCGCGACGACGCGCGAGGGCATCATCGGCATCGGCCGGTACGACCGAGTCGACCCGCGCACCGCCGAGGTGGCCTTCAACATCGGCGACCACTACCAGGGCAAGGGCATCGGGTCGGTGCTGCTCGAGCATCTCGCGGCCATCGCGCAGGACTCCGGCATCCAGCGGTTCACGGCCGAGGTGCTGCCGCAGAACCGGCGGATGCTCGCCGTGTTCGCCGACGCGGGGTACGAGGTCGCGCGCCGGGTCGAGGACGGCGTCGTCGAGGTGGCGTTCGACATCGAGCCGACCGACCGGTCGAAGGCGGTGGCGTCCAGCCGCGAGCACCGTGCCGAGTCGGTGAGCATGCGAGCCCTGCTCCACCCCGAGGTGATCGCGGTGATCGGCGCGAGCCGGCGACACGACTCGATCGGCAGCCAGGTGCTCCAGCGGATCCTCGAGGACGGGTTCACCGGCCGGGTGTACCCGGTCAACCCGCACGTGCGCACATTGCGCCGCCACCGGACGTACCCGTCGGTGACCGAGGTGCCCGGCCCGGTCGACCTCGCGGTGGTGGCGGTACCGGCCGAGACCGTCCCCCGGGTGGTCGACGAGTGCGCGGATGCCGGCGTCAGGGCGCTGCTGGTCGTGTCTGCGGGATTCGCCGAGACCGGCCCGGCCGGGGCCCGGCTCCAGGCCGACCTGCTCCGTCGCGCACGCGACGCCGGCATGCGCGTCGTCGGTCCCAACTCGTTCGGCATCCTCAACAACGACCCCGCGGTACGGCTCAACGCCTCGCTCGCCCCGACCCTGCCGCCGTACGGCCGGCTCGGGCTGTTCGCCCAGTCCGGCGCGCTCGGCGTGGCCGTGCTGGCCTCCGCGGCGCGGCGCAACCTCGGAGTGTCGACGGCGGGGTCCGCCGGCAACCGGGTCGACGTCTCCGGCAACGACTTCATGCAGTACTGGATCGACGACGACTCCACCGACGCGGTAGGTCTGTACCTCGAGTCGATGGGCAACCCGCGCAAGTTCTCCCGGATCGCGCGCACCCTCGCACTCACCAAGCCCGTCATCGTCGTCAAGTCGGGAGTGTCCCGGTTCGGCGTCCCACCCGGGCATCGGGTACGCGAGACCCAGGCCCGGCCGGAGGTGTTCGACTCGATGCTCCGGCAGGCGGGCGTCATCCGGGCCGAGAACATGCACCAGCTCTTCGACATCGCGCAGATCGTCGTCTCGCAGCCGCTGCCGGCCGGGGAGGGTGTCGCCGTGGTGGGCAACTCGGCCGCGCTCGGCGCCCTCACCGCCGACGCGTGCGAGGGCGCCGGGCTCTCCGTCAGACACGGGCCGGTCACGCTGCGCGCCGACGCCACCGCGGTCGACTTCCGCACCGCGCTGCGTCGCGCCTTCGCCGACGGGCGGGTCGACTCGGTGCTCTCGTGCTTCATCCCCCCGCTCGTCACCGACGACGAGGCCGTGGCCGCGGCGCTGCGCGACGTCGCCTCCGCGTCGACCAAGCCGTGCGCCGCGGTGTTCCTCGGCATGCGCGGGGTCGACGACCGGCAGCAGGCCGTCTCCGGTACCGGTGGCCGCAGCCGTGCCATCCCCGTGTACGCGATGCCGGAGGATGCCGTCCGAGCGCTCGCGGCCGCAACCCGCTACGGACAGTGGCGAGCCCGCGACCACGGCGCGCCGGTAGCGCCCGCCGGCGTGAACCGCCGGGTGGCCGAGGACGTCGTCCACACGGTGCTGTCGGTCGACCCTCGCGGCCGCCGCCTCCACGCCGACGAGGCCGCGGCCCTGCTCGGTGCGTACGGCATCGACGTCTGGCCCACTGCCGAGGTCGACACCGTGCACGACGCGGTCGCGGCCGCCGAGCGGGCCGGCTATCCCGTGGTCCTCAAGTCGACGGCGCCGATGCTGCGCCACCAGGGCGGCGCCGGCGGGGTGCGGGTCGACCTCGTCGACGAGGTGGCGCTCCGGGCGGCGTGGGCGTCGCTCGAGCGACGCCTGGCGCCCCTGGAGGCCGGCCGGTTCATCGTGCAGCGGATGGCGCCCCCGGGCGTGGCGTGCGTCATCGGCTCCGACGAGGACCCGCTGTTCGGCCCGGTCATCGCGTTCTCGGTCGCCGGCCTGCCGACCGAGCTGCTGGGCGACGTGGCGTACCGCATCCCGCCGCTCACCGACGTCACGGTGTCCGAGCTGATCTCCTCGGTCAAGGCGGCGCCCGTGCTGCACGGCTGGCGTGGCGCGGCACCGGTGCACCGGGCGGCGCTGGCGGACCTGGTCGCCCGGGTGTCGGTGCTCGCCGACGACCTCCCGGAGGTGGCCTCGCTCGTGCTCAACCCGGTCAACGCGCACCCCGGTGGTGTCGACGTGCTCGGTGCCGAGGTGGTGCTCGCGCCCGCCCCGCGACGGGCCGACCCCGGTCGGCGGGCGCTGACATGAGACGACGCCGGTCCGGGGTGCGGCGGCCACGGGGCACAATGGGCGCCATGACCAGCCCTCCGGGGAGTGTGCTCCCCGACGAGCTCACCGCCGCCATCGAGCGCGCCGGCTACTACCCGGCGCTCGTGGCCGACATCCTCTCGGCAGCATTGGGGGGCGAGCAGATCGAGAACCATCTGGTGCACCTCGAGACCACATTCGACCGCGATGTCGTGCGCCGCCACATCACGGTCCTCGTGCTCACCTCGAGCCGGCTGCTCATCGCCCATGCCGACGACCACGCCGACGAGCCACCGGCACCGCAGGACGTCGCGACGGCGACCACCGAGTCGGTACCCCTCGCCGCCGTCCGCGGCGTCATGCTGACCCACGTCGTCGAGGACCCGCAGAACTACCGGCCCGGCAGCCTCGGCCGCGAGCTCACCCTCACGCTCGGATGGGGCACCGTCTCCCGTCTCGACCTCGTGCCGGCGTCGTGCAGCGACCCGGCCTGCGACGCCGACCACGGGTACGAGGGCACCGTCACCGGCGACGACATCGCCTTGCGGATCGCCGCGGCCGCCGACGGCGACGACGCGCTCGCCCGGGCGCTGTCGTTCGCGCGTGACCTCTCCGCCGCCATCGGCCGGGCCTGATGCACGGATGACGTCCGCCGGCGGTGCTGCCGGATCGGGCCCGGTCCTCGCCGACGTGCTCCCCGGTGTGGCGCGGAGCATCGGGGTCTCCTGGCCGCCGCCGGGGTCGCGTGCCCGTCGAGGGCTCGAGCTGCCACCGGCACGCCGGGCGGTCGTCGTGCTCGTCGACGGTCTCGGTCACGAGCTGCTGGTACGCCGGGCCGGACATGCTCCCTGGTGGCGGCATCACCTGGCGAGCACGCTGCGCGCGACGAGCGGCTTCCCGTCGACCACCGCCACGTCGGTGGCCAGCTTCGGCACCGGTCTCGCGGCCGGTGCGCACGGTCTCGTCGGCTACGAGGCCATGGACCCGGATACCGGCCGGGTGCTCAACGAGCTGTCCTGGGAGGACGGTCCCGATCCGCGACACTGGCAGCCCTTCACCACCGTGTTCGAAGCTGCCGCCGCCTCCGGCGTCGACGTGGTCCACACCGGCCCGGCCTTCTTCGAGGGCTCGGGCCTGACCGTCGCCACCTCCCGCGGTGGTCGTTTCGTCGCGGCGGCATCGCTCCCCGCTCGCGTCGACGTCGCGCTCGCCGCTACGCGGGCGTCATCCAGCTCGCTCGTCCACGTGTACTGGGGCGACCTCGACAAGGTCGGTCATGTGCACGGGTGCACCTCGTGGCAGTGGGGGGAAGAGCTCGAGGCCATCGACCGCGAGCTGGGCAGGCTCGCCGACGGGCTGCCCGACGACTGCTCGCTCACCGTCACCGCCGACCACGGCATGGTCGACGTCCCCCACGATCTGCGCATCGACGTCGCCCACGCCCCGCGGCTCGCCGCGGGTGTCGAGGTGGTGAGCACCGACGCACGTGCACCGCAGCTGTGGGTCCGGCCGGGCGCCGGTGCCGACGTGCTCCTCGCGTGGCGGGAGGTCCTCGGTGAGCGCGCCGAGGTGGTCGAGCGCGACGACGCCGTAGCCCGCGGCTGGTTCGGCGCGGTGCGCCCGGAGGTGCTCCCACGCATCGGCGACGTCGTCGTCGCGACTCGCGGCACGTTCGCCGTCGTCGACTCGCGGCGGGCCCGGCCCGAACTCCTGGCGCTCGTCGGGCTGCACGGCTCGCTCACCGACGACGAGGTGTCGGTGCCGGTCCTGCACGTGCCGGCGTCGGCTGTCGCCTAGGGTGTCGGCTCGTGGCGGAACTGGTCTTCTTCACCGGCACCATGGACTGCGGCAAGTCCACGCTCGCCCTCCAGATCGACCACAACTCCCAGGCCCGTGGCCGGATCGGGCTGATCTTCACCAAGCTCGACCGGATGGGTGACTCCGTGTTGTCCTCCCGGTTGGGACTGTCCACCACGGCGATCGAGGTCGACGACCAGCTCGACTTCTGGGACGTCGTGGTGGCGCACCTCACCCGCGGCGGCCGGGTCGACCACCTCATCTGCGACGAGGCCCAGTTCTACACCGCGGCTCAGGTCGAGCAGCTCGCCCGGATCGTCGACGAGATCGGGGTCGACGTGCATGCCTTCGGGATCGCCACCGACTTCCGCACCCAGCTCTTCCCCGGCAGTCGCCGCCTCCTCGAGCTGGCCGACCGCGTGCAGCTGCTCCAGGTCGAGGCGCTGTGCTGGTGCGGCCGCAGGGCCACCCACAACGCCCGGATCGTCGACGGCGAGATGGTCGTCGAAGGGGAGCAGGTCGTCGTCGGCGACACCGAGACCGCGGCTGCGGGGGTGGTCGAGTACGAGGTGCTGTGCCGTCGGCACCACATGCGACGGATGAACAGCACCGCCGCCCGGGCGGCGGCCTCCTCGGCGGACACCCTGCCGTTCGACCTCGACGCGTGCCCGGTGCCCCGGCGAGCCCGGCCGGCCTGACGGGTCAGGTGTCGGTCCCCCCACGGGTGCCGAAGACGATGTCGTCCCAGCTCGGCACGCTCGGCCGGCCCTTGCGCGCCGACGGCGGGCGACGCCCGCCGGTGGTGGGCTCGGCCTTCTCCGGAGGCGGCGACGCGTCGTCATCGGGCTGGTGCTCGGCGGGCTCGAGCGACGGCGGCGTCGGGGTGTCGGATGACGCCGGTGTCGGTGGGTCTGCAGGGTCGACGGAGAGGTCGTCGAGGGGCAGGGCGTCCGCGCGGGTTCGGTCCTCCCCGGGGGTGTGCGTCGGCGACGGCCGCCGACGGCGGCGGCCACGCGTGCTGTGCTCTCGCATGGCCGCCATCAGGTCGATCGGGTCCGACGGCCCGGCCGCCGCCGACCGGCTCACCCCGCCGTCGGCATCGATGTCGTAGACGTCGAGCTCGCCTCCGGTGGCGGCGGCGTGCGGTGCCGGGATGCCGGCCGGCTCGGCATCCTCACTCAGCCATCGGGCCTCGTCGTCGGTGGGGGAGACCGATCCGCCGAGCGGCTCGTAGATCCACGTGGCGGTGCGGCGGCGGCCCCCGGCGGCGAACGTCATCGACACCCGCCACACCCCTTTCTCGTCGCGGGAGGAGTCCCACTCCACCTCGTCGATGTCGACTCCGCGCGACCGGAGCCGTTCGTCGACCCGGTCGTCGAGCGCTGTCGGCCCGTCCGGTCCCGCGCCGACCACGCACTGACGCGCCACCAGGGCCACGTGCTCGCGCTCGGCCAGGACCGGCCCCTCGAACCGGCGGACCTTCTCGACGGTCCACCCGGCGCGTTCGGCGACCTCGGCGGCGGAGAGTCCGCGACGGATCAGCGCCTGCACCTCGCGAGGCCGCAGGCCGCCCTCGATCTCGATCTGCAGCTGGCCCAGGCGCGCCCGGTCGCGGCGTGCGGCGGCGCGCAACGGCTCGTCGAGCGGGAGCCGGAACCGGCCGCCGTCGGCGTCGGAGAGCAGCAGGTGCTCGCCGTCCTCGTGGACGCCGATCAGGCGAAGGTCCTGCATGTCGGGCTCCCGGTTCAGGTTCACGTCGGGGACGACGATGCCACCCCGCGGACGGTCCGGCGAGCATCCCACGCCGGGACGCCCCGGATTGGGCAGATACCGTGCTGCCATGACGGAGCGCAGCAGCCTCGACCCCTACGACGTCGTCGTCCTCGGGTCGTTCGGAGGTCCGGAGAACGCGGATGAGGTGCTGCCGTTCCTCCGCCGGGTCACCGCCGGTCGCGACGTGCCCGAGGACCGGCTCCGCGAGGTCGGTGAGCACTACTACGCCCGCGGTGGTCGCAGCCCGATCAACGACCTGAACCGCGACCTCCTCGCCCGGCTCCGCGAGGCCCTCACCCGGCGCGGCATCGAGGTGCCGGTCGTGTGGGGCAACCGCAACAGCGCCCCGTTCTTCGCGGATGCCGTGCGCGAGGCACTCGCCGCCGATGCGCGCCGCGTGGTCGTGGTGCTGACCAGCGCCTACTCGTCGTACTCCTCCTGCCGGCAATACCGCGAGGACCTCGCCGCGGCGGTGGCCGAGATCGGGGCGGCGGCCGACGGGCTGGTCGTCGACAAGGTGCGGCCCTACGCGGTGCACCCTGCGGTCGGACGTACCTGGACCCGTGCGGTCACCGAGGCGATGCGGTCGCTGCCGGATCCGTCCGCCGCCCGGCTGCTGTACGTGACCCACTCCGTACCCACCGCGATGGACGACACCTCGGGCCCTGGCGACGGCGAGGGCAATCTCTACAGCGACCAGCACCGCCGCCTGGCCAGACGGATCACCGACGAGGTCGACGCCGCGCTCGGCACGACCCTGCCCGCCGAGGTCGTCTACTGCTCGCGGTCCGGCCCACCGCAGCAGCCGTGGCTCGAACCCGACGTCAACGACCGCATCGAGCAGCTCGCGTCCGAGGGTGACGGCCCCGTCGTCTGCATCCCCATCGGCTTCGTGTCCGACCACATGGAGGTCGTCCACGACCTCGACACCGAGGCCGCCAAGACCGCCGAGCGAGTCGGCCTCCGGTTCGTCCGGGTCGCCACGCCCGGGCCCGACGAGGAGTTCGTCGACGGGCTCGTCGACCTCCTTCTCGAGCGGGCCGCCGAGGCACGCGAGGAGCCCGTCGTCCTCGAGACCTGGCTGCCCGGCGATGTCCGGCCGTCGGTGTGCGCACCGGGTTGCTGCCCCAACCTGCGGACTGCCCGAGCGGCCCTGTGCGGTAGCGACTGATGGTCGATGTCGGCACCCTCCTGGGCGGCGTCGATTCGGCGGGTCTGGTCGGCGTCGCCCGGAGAGCCGCCGAACGGGCCGG
>JBOFLR010000272.1:0-2859 GCA_051657965.1 Dermatophilaceae bacterium | reverse complement strand
TCGACGTTCGAGCGGTTGTACCAGCTGCGGTCGAACAGCACCATCTCGCCCGCGGCCGGAAGGTGCTCGACGTAGCGCTGGAAGTACCACTGGCTGCGCTCGCGCTCGGTGGGCTTGGGCAGCGCGACGACGCGCACAGTGCGCGGGCTGGTGCGTTCGGTGATCCGCTTGATCACCCCGCCCTTGCCGGCCGAGCCGCGGCCCTCGAAGATCACGAGCACCCGCAGCCCCTGGCTCTGCACCCAGTACTGCAGCAGCACCAGCTGCTCCTGCAGCCGCTCCATCTCGCGGTCGTACACCGCACCACGAAGCCGGCCCTTGGCGTTGTAGTCGCCGGTGTCGCCGGACGGCGGGCGAGGCGCGACGTCGTCGGCATCCGGCGGCGGGGCGTGCGTGTCCATGCCCGCAGCGTGCCACGCGAGGTGCGCGCCCGGAACGGGCAGACTGCCGGCTGGCAGACTCGGGTGTCGTGAACCCGTCCACGGCACTGGCCACGGTGCTTGTCGACGAGCTGGTGCGTGGCGGGGTGCGCGAGATGGTGCTGTGCCCCGGTTCGCGGTCCGCGCCGTTGGCGTACGCGGCGCTCGGGGCGGAGCGGGCCGGGCGGCTCCGCCTGCACGTGCGGGTCGACGAGCGCAGCGCCGGGTTCCTCGCGCTCGGCCTCGCGAAGGGCTCGCTCGGGCCGGACGGCCTGGCCGGTTCGCCGACCGCGGTCGTCACCACCTCGGGAACGGCCGTCGCGAACCTTCATCCGGCGGTGCTCGAGGCACACCACGCAGGAGTCCCCCTCGTGGTGGTCAGCGCCGACCGCCCGCACGAGCTGCGCGGCACCGGAGCCAACCAGACCACGACGCAGCCCGGTCTGTTCGGTCGGGCCACCCGCTTCGACGCCGACCTCCCCGCGCCCGACCGGCGCCCGGGCCAGCAGGCCTCCTGGCGCTCGACCGTATGTCGCGCCCTCGCCGCGGCATCCGGGGTGACGGGTGTCGACCCCGGCCCGGTGCATCTCAACGTCGCCCTGCGCGAACCTCTCGTCCCCGACACCCCGGGCGGGTTCCACGCTCCGTGTGGGCGTCAGGTGCATCCCGGCGAGTCAGGGCGCAACAGCCCCCTGACTGAGCGGGATGCTCCTGACTCCGCGGAGACAGGGGCGGATGACGGGTGGCCGGAGTCGCTCGACGGCCGGCCCGGCGGCGCTCCGTGGGTCGTCGTGCGTGACGGATCGGATGGGCGACGCGGCGCGCGCGGCGCGGTGGTCGAGGGTGCACACGGCGCGGTGGTCGAGGGTGCACACGGCGCGGTGGTCGAGGGTGCACATGGCGCGGTCGTCGAGCACGGTGTCGCGCACGTCGAACGCACGCTCGTCGTCGTCGGCGATCTCGGTGCGGGAGCAGCCGCCATGGAGGCGGTCCGGTGGGCTGCCTCGCGCCAGTACCCCTGCGTCGCAGAGCCGTTCGGTACGTTGAGTGTACGGTCCGGCGCACTGCCGCACGGGCCGCTGCTCCTCACCGCGACTGCCTGGCTCGACGAGCACGTGCCGGAGCGGGTCGTCGTCGTCGGCCGACCCACGCTCGCGCGCCCGGTCGCGGCCCTGCTCCGTCGTCCCGGTATGCGGGTCGAGGTCGTGTCGGCTGCGAACAGTTGGCCCGACCCCTCGCACGTCGCGTCGGCCGTGTACCCGTGGTCGGCGATCGTCGCCGAGCTCGCCACCCTCGCCGAGGGCTCCGCGCCCGCCGAGCTCGCCACGCCCGCCGAGCTCGCCACGCCCGCCGAGCTCGCCACGCCCGCCGAGCGCTCCACGCCTGCCGAGGGCTCCACGCCTGCCGAGGGCTCCACGCCCGCCGAGCGCGTCACCCTCGACGAGTCCGTCACCCACGCCGAGTCCGTTGATCCGGTGCAGCTCACCACTCCCGGCGGCACGGCGTCGCACGGCGACTGGGCGCGCGCCTGGTACGACGCCGGGCAGCGCATCGCCGATGCTGTTGCTGCACAAGGCTTTCCGTGGCCGTCCGGGCTTGCCGTGGCCGACGTCGTCGCCAGTTCTGTACCGGATGGCGCGGCGTTCCTTCTCGGCTCGTCGAACCCGGTGCGCGACATCGACTTCGCCGTCGGCCGGCGTGGCGGTTCCGTCGCCGGCGGTCGCGACGACAGTCGTGCCGCCGTGATCAGTGTGGATGCCGCCCGCGGCGGTACGAACAACGCCCAGGGAGTCGACCGCACCGGCCCCGGACAGCAGATCGCCGAGCAGCCCGACCTGGGCGTGCGAGTCTTCGCCAACCGCGGACTCGCCGGTATCGACGGGCTGGTGTCGACCGCGGTGGGGATCGGCCTCGCTCGTGGCCGACCCACCTATGCCCTGCTCGGGGACCTCACCGTCCTCCACGACGCGAACGGTCTGCTCGTCGGCCCGCACGAGCCACGGCCCGACCTCACCCTCGTCGTCGTCAACGACGACGGCGGCGGCATCTTCACGACCCTCGAGCCTGGCGCCCCCGAGCGCGCCGCGGAGTTCGAGCGCCTCTTCGGCACTCCCACCGGCACCGACCTCGCCGCGCTCTGCCGGGCGCACGGCATCCGGTACGACCTCGCCGAGTCCCGCGACCGGCTGGCGACCCTGGTCGCCGAGAAGCCGAGCGGCATCCGCCTCGTCGAGGTCCGCGTGGACCGCGGGAACCACCGCGTCGCCCACGCCTCGCTCCGAGCCCTGGCCGCCGACGCCCTCGCTGCACCGGACTGACCGCGAGGGGTCTCACCGCGCTCGGCGGTCGGAGGGCGCCGAGCACGGCGGCTCCGCGAGGCTGGCGAACATGAGCTGGGACAGGCGGGTGAAGACCCCGACCTGACGGTCGATCGAGCTGT
>JBOFLR010000271.1:0-12543 GCA_051657965.1 Dermatophilaceae bacterium | reverse complement strand
AGGTCGGCGACGATCCGCCGCACCCGCTGGCCGGAGGTCAGACCGGAGCCCCCGGGCGGGGTCGGCAGCACCGACGGGATCAGTTCGTACCCTCGGACCCGGGCGACTTCCTCGACCAGCGTCTCGGCGGTCGTCAGGTCGGGGCGCCAGCTGGGTGGGCTCACCGTCAGCACCTCGCCCTCCCGCTGGACCGCGCAACCGATCGCCTCCAGCACACCGACCACGTCGTCATCGGTGTACCCGACCCCGACGATGCGCGACGGGAAGCCCACGGCCATCGTCACCGGAGCGGGAACCGCCGGCGACCCGACATCGGTGACACCGGGGTCGGCCACTCCTCCGCCGTGCTCCACGAGCAGGTCGACGGCGAGCTGGGCGGCGGCGGCCGGCAGCGCCGGGTCGACACCACGCTCGTACCGCCTGGCCGCCTCCGAGGGGAGCCGGTGCCGCCGCGCGGTCCGTGCCACGGTGACCGGGTCGAAGTGGGCCGCCTCGATGAGCACGTCGCGCGTCGACGCCCCCACCTCGGTCTCGGCTCCGCCCATGACCCCGGCCATGGCGATCGCCCGCTCGCCGCCGTGGTCGGTGATGAGCAGGTCGGTGGGGTCGAGCGCGCGGTCGACGTCGTCGAGCGTGGTGAGCCGTTCACCGGCCCGTGCCCGGCGCACCACGACCGGCCCGTCGAGCGCGTCGAGGTCGAAGGCGTGCAGCGGCTGTCCGAGCCCGAGCATCACGTAGTTCGTCACGTCCACCGGGAGCGAGATGGGCCGCATCCCCGCCTCGGTGAGGCGCGTCGTCATCCATCGCGGGGTGGGGGCGTCGACGTCGACCCCGCGGACCACCCGGGCGACGTAGCGGTCGCACCCGTCCCGTCCGCGCAGCGGCGTGTCGTCGGCGAGGAGCACGGGGTACCCGCTGTCCGTGGGCTCCGGCGTCCTCGCCACGAGCCCGGTCACCGGATCGGTGAACGCGGCTCCCGTGGCGTGCGAGTACTCGCGGGCGACGCCGCGCACCGCGAAGCAGTAGCCACGATCCGGGGTGATGTTGACCTCGAGGGTCTCGCGGTCGAGCCCGAGCAGCGGGATGGCGTCGGCGCCCGGCACCAGCGCGGCGAGCGCGTCCGGGTCACCGGCGAACCGGCGGGTGAGGACGAGGATGCCGGCGTGGTCCTCGCCGATGCCGAGCTCGCGCTCGGAGCAGATCATCCCGGTAGACACGTGGCCGTAGGTCTTCCGGGCCGTGACCGTCATCGGGCCCTGTGGCGTGGTGACCGAGCCGCCCGGAAGGATGACGGGTACCAGGTCGCCGGGCTCGAAGTTGTGCGCGCCGCACACCACGCCCTGGGGCTCACCGGTGCCGCCCGCGGAGCCGACGTCGACGGTGCACCAGTTGATCGTCTTGCCGTTCTTCTGCGGCTCGGGCTGCATGGTCAGCACCCGGCCCACGACGAGCGGGCCGGTGACGCCTCCGGTGTGCAGCGCCTCCTCCTCGAGGCCGACGCGCACGAGGTCGGCGGCGATCGCCGTCCCGGTCGCGTCGGCCGGGACGGCGACGTACTCGCGCAGCCAGTCGACGGGTACCCGCATCAGATCTCCATCCCGAACTGCGCGCCGAAGCGCACGTCTCCCTCGATCATGTCGCGCATGTCGCTGACACCCGTGCGGAACATCAGCGCCCGGTCGATGCCCATGCCGAACGCGAACCCGGTGTACCGGTCGGGGTCGACACCGCACGCCGTGAGCACGTTGCGGTGGACCATGCCGCAGCCGCCCCACTCGATCCAGCCGGTGCCCTTGCAGGTGCGGCAGTCAAGGTTCTCGCCGCGGCAGACGAAGCAGCGCAGGTCCATCTCGGCGCTGGGCTCGGTGAACGGGAAGTACGACGGTCGCAGGCGGGTCGTGATGCCCTCGCCGAACAGCTCGGCGGCGAGCCGGTCCAGGGTGCCCTTGAGGTGCGCCATGGTGATGCCCTCGTCGACGGCCAGCCCCTCGACCTGGTGGAACGCCGGCATGTGCGTGGCGTCGAGCTCGTCGGTGCGGAACACCCGCCCGATCGCCGCGACGTACACCGGCACGCCACGCTCGAGGAGCGTGCGCGCCTGCACCGGCGAGGTGTGGGTGCGCAGCACGAGCCCACCCTCGGGCGGGTCGACGTAGAACGTGTCCTGCATCTGCCGCGCCGGGTGGTCGGCGTCGAAGTTCAGCGCGTCGAAGTTGAACCACTCCGCCTCGATCTCCGGTCCTTCGGCGACCTCCCAGCCCAGGCCGACGAACAGGTCGGCGATGCGCTGGCTCATCAGCTCGATCGGATGCCGCCGGCCGAGTGGCCGACGCCCGGTGGGGAGCGTGACGTCGACCGCCTCGTCGGTGAGGATGCGCGCGTCGCGTTCGGCCTCCAGCTCGGCCTGGCGCTCGGTGAAGGCCCGGGCCACCCGGCCGCGTGCCTCGCCGACGCGCTTCCCGGCATCCGCCTTCGCGCTCGGTGGGAGGGCGCCGATCTCGCGATTGGCGAGGGCCAGCGGGCTCCGGTCGCCCTGATGGGCGATGCGTGCGGTCTTGAGTGCGTCGAGATCGGTGGCCACCGCAGCAGCGGCGAGCGCAGCGTCGACGGCCGCCGCGACGACGCCGGGGTCGAGCGCCGCGACCTCGACCGGGTCGTAGCTGGTGTTGGGTGCTGACATCGTCACGTCCACTTCGGGTCGGCGTTGGCGCGCCCGAGTGTAGGAGGGCGCGACCGGCGGAGAGGTGCTCGCCCCCGAGGCCCGTGGGGATGGCGGTGGATGCCGTGCGCAGGAGCGCGGACGTCAGCCGGGGCGGCGGATGCCGCGACGCGGGCCCGAGGGCCCGGTAAATCGGCGCGTCGGGCTGTTCACGTGCCCAGGGTAGCTCGCGTGCTGGTTCGAGGCACGTCGGGCTCGCGAGACCCGCGCAGGTGCACCGCCAGCAGCCCCACCGTCGCAACGCACATGCCGAGCAGGGCCACCGCGGCGAACCCACCCCCGGCACCGAACCGGTCGATGGCGACGCCGGCGAACGGCGCACCGAGCGCCCCGCCGGCCGTGAGCGACGACCCGTGCCAGCCGATCGCCTCGCCACGCACCCCGACCGGGACCATGCGGGTGGCCTGGTCGACCGTGGCGGTGATCGTCGGCGCGCACAGCAGACCGGCCACGAACGCGGCGGAGCCCAAGGTGGGGAGCGAGTCGGCGAACGCCATCGGCAGGGTGACCGCGCCCAGGGCCATGAGCAGCCAGAATGCCGAGATCGACCGGTGCAGGGCCCCGTAGAGCAGACCGCCGACGAGCGAGCCCAGACCCCAGAGGCCGAGCATCAGGCCGATGCTGGGCTCGGCGTCGATCTCCCGCATCGCGGCGACGATCGCGATATCGGTGCCGGCGAGGACGACCGTGGCGGAGGCTGCCGCGGCGCAGACCGCGAGGAAGCCGGGCCCGAACCAGGACCGCAACCGGATACCCGACGGCCGCACGGTCGTCTCACCCTCGCCGCGCAACGGGGGGTCGGCGATCCACAGCACGATGCCGGCGACGACACCGAGCATCTGGACCACGAAGAGCACCCACGACGTCGACCACCGCGTCGCGGCCAGCACCGCCAGCGCGGGCGCGATGATGAAGGACACCTCCAGCGCCGCGGAGTCGAGCGAGATCGCGGTACGCCGGTCGGATTCGGGAACGGCGGCGATCACGGCCTGCCGGGTGACCGAGAACGTCGGCACCACGAACAGCCCGGCCACGAGCACGATCGCCAGCAGCTGCCAGTACCCGACCCAGGGGGCGATGCTCCAGCACACCGCGGTGATGACGACCGACGGCAACACCACCCGGCGCATCCCGTGACGGTCGACCAGCCGGCCACGCCACGGCCCGCTGATGGCGATCGCCGTCGTCACGGCCGCGGCGACCAGGCCGGCCGCAGCGTAGGTGCGACCGAGGGTGGTGACGACGTGCACGGTGATCAGCACACCGCTCGCGAACACCGGAGAACGGACGAACAACCCGAGCACCAGCGCCCGGCGCAGCCCACGGCTCGCCAGTGCCCGCTGGTATGGCGCGAGCGACACCATCCTCACGTTGCACACTCTCCCAGCAGTCCGGGCCCACCGCATCCGGAGGTGGTGCGGCAGTAGGTCATCCGGACCGGGCGCGAGGTTCGCCATCCATGCGGGGACGGCGGTTCGTCATCCGGCCGGGTAGGGGAAGGTGGCGCGGATCAACGCCCCGCCCTCCGGAGCGTCCTCGACGCGGACCGTGCCGCCGTGGGCCTCGACCAGTCCGCGGACGAGGTAGAGACCCAACCCGGTGCCGTACTTCGCCCCGGCCTGCCAGAACCGCGAGAACACCAGCTCGCGGTGCTCGGGCGCGATGCCGTCGCCGTCGTCGCTGACCACGAGGTCGACCGCGTCGACGTCGCCGTGGTGGGTCGGCTCGGCCCCGATGTGCACGACGCCGCGTCCATGCCGGAGCGCGTTGTCGACGAGGTTGGTGAGCACCTGCTCGAAGCGATCGGGGTCGGCCCACACCGGCTCCAGCCCGTCGGCGATCTCGACGACGAAGCGCCCCCGGTCGGCCCCGGCCGCGACCCGGCGTTCGACCTGCGCCTCGAGCCGGGGCCGCACGTCGACCGGTTGGGGGTGGACCGTGAGACGCCCGGTGCCGATCCGCGAGGTGTCGAGGAGCTCGCTGATCAGCCGGGTGACCCGGTCGGCGTCGGCCTCGATGGTCTCGAGCATCAGCCGCTTCTGGTCGTCGGTGAACCGGTCCCAGTTCCGCAGCAAGGTCGTCGAGAACCCCTTGACCCCGGTGAGTGGCGAACGCAGCTCGTGGGCGACCGACGTGAGCAGAGCGGCACTGGCCTCCTCCGCGCGACGGCGCCCCTCGGCATCCCGGAGCCCCAGGACGACGGCGCGAACCGGGTCGGTGCCGGAGCGTACATACTTTGCCGTCACGAGGACCTCGCGCCCGGAGGGCAGCATGAGCAGCCGTTCCCGGTGGCCGGTGCGGGTCCGCAGACCGTTCCACGGGTCGCTGGCCGCCCACCACGACTCGCCGTCCAGGTCCTGGAACGGCATCGCCTCGACGAGGTCGCGGCCGAGGACGTCGCCGATCCGCAGCCCGGTGATGCGCTCGGCCCGGCTGTTCATGAACCGCACGACGCGGTCGTCGCCGATGGCGGCCACGAGACCGTCGGGGATGAACTCCAAACCATACGCCGCCAGGTCGTCGGGGACCCGGAACGGCTCGACCATGCCGCGCAGGCTACCGCGCACCGCGCATCCTCACCTGCTGGTTCGCCGCCTCGTAGAGACACACCGTGGCCGCCATCGCGAGGTTGAGCGACTCGGCCCGGCCGTGGATCGGCACCCGCACGACGTCGTCGCAGGCGGCACGCACCTCGGGAGTGAGCCCGTGTGCCTCGTTGCCGAGGACCCAGCAGTGCGCCGAGGTGAGGTCGGCGTGCGGTAGCGGCGTGTCGCCGGACGCATCGGTAGCCCAGGTGCGGACACCGTGGGCCCGCATCGCGGCCAAGGTGTCCACGACGTCGAGCCCGTCCACCACCGGCACATGGAACAGCGACCCCGCGGTCGAGCGCACCACCTTCGGGGCCCAGACGTCGACCGAGGCCCCGCTGACCAACACCGCGTCGGCACCGGTGGCATCGGCCGCCCGGATGACGGTGCCCGCGTTGCCGGGATCGCGTACCTCCACGAGCAGCACGAGCCGCCGCGGTTCCCTGGCGAGAACCGTGTCGAGGTCGTCGGACGGGCGCTCGACGACCGCGACCACACCCTGCGGCGTCGCGGCATCCCCCAGGACGGCGAGCACCTCTTCGGTCACCTCGTGCACCGCCAAGCCGGCCGTACGGGCCGGCTCGACGACGTCCTCCGCGTGGCGCCGCGCCGCGTCCGCGGTGACGAACACGTCGCGCACCCGACCGGGCGCCCAGCGCACGGCCTCCCGCACTCCCTGCGGACCCTCGACGAGGAAACGGCCGGTGCGCTCGCGCACCGGCCGCCTCAGCAGCGCTCGGACCGACCGCACCCGGTCGGACCGGGGATTGGTCAGCACCTCGGAGTCGATCAGGCGGACGCCGCCACCGGCGCGGGCTGGTTCGCCTTGGCGATCTCGACGAGTGCGGCGAATGCGGCCTCGTCGTTGACCGCGAGCTCGGCGAGCATGCGGCGGTCGACCTCGATCTCGGCGGCCTTCAGCCCCTGGATGAAGCGGTTGTACGTCATCCCGTTGGCGCGGGCTGCGGCGTTGATGCGCTGGATCCACAGCCGGCGGAAGTCACCCTTGCGCGCACGGCGGTCGCGGTAGGCGTAACCGAGGCTGTGCTGCACCTGCTCCTTGGCCTTGCGGTAGAGGCGCGAACGCTGCCCGCGGTACCCGCTCGCGCGCTCGAGGACGACCCGGCGCTTCTTCTGGGCGTTGACCGCCCGCTTCACGCGTGCCACGTGAGTTCTCCTTGCTCGTTCTGAGTGCTACGGGGTGGGTCGGCTCACTTGCCGAGGAGCTTCTTGATCTTCGGGGCATCGGCGCTCGAGACGACGACGTCCCTGGAGAGCCGCCGCGCCTTCTGCGGGGTCTTCTCGTGGAACTTGTGGACGTGCCCGGCCTGCTCGCGCATGAGCTTGCCCGAGCCGGTGACCCGGAAGCGCTTCTTGGCTCCGCTGTGCGTCTTGTTCTTCGGCATGATGCCGGTTCTCCTTGCTCTGGGTGATGCGGGGAAGCTTCGTGGGCGGGCTCAGGCCTCGGCCGGTTGACCGGCCTCGACCGGTTCGGACCGCTGGTCCGAGGAGGGCGACTCGCCCTGCTCGGGTGCCTCGTCGCGGGCCGCGGCGCGCTCGTCGCGGCGGCGGCGCTGCTCGGCCATCGCCTGCGCCTTCTTCTTCGTCGGAGCCAGCACCATGACCATGTTGCGCCCGTCCTGCTTGGGCGCCGACTCGACGGTACCCAGCTCGATGACGTCCTCGGCGAGACGCTGTAGGAGCCGGAACCCGAGCTCGGGGCGGCTCTGCTCCCGACCGCGGAACATGATCGTCACCTTGACCTTGTCACCACCGTTCAGGAACCGGACGACGTGACCCTTCTTGGTGCCGTAATCGTGCGGGTCGATCTTCGGCCGGAGCTTGATCTCCTTGATGACCGTGTTGACCTGGTTCTTGCGCGCCTCACGGGCCTTCATCGCGGCTTCGTATTTGTACTTGCCGAAGTCCATCAGCTTGGCGACCGGTGGCTTGGCCATCGGCGCCACCTCGACCAGGTCGAGATCGGCCTCGGCGGCGAGTCGCAGGGCGTCCTCGACGCGGACGATGCCGACCTGCTCCCCGTTGGGTCCGACCAACCGCACCTCGGGCACCCGGATGCGGTCGTTGATGCGTGGCTCGCTGATGTGCGTCTCCTTACGTCGTTGATGCGGCGGTGACCTGCCGGCATGAGAAGAGGCTCCTCGCGCCACGTGCGCGAGAAGCCTCGGAACGAGCCGGTCCACCACGGGATGCCGCCGCCTCGGCGTGATGGCCGATGCGCGCGACCTCTCGTCGCAGACCGGGAACCCGGCGGCCGTGTGGCCGACGCGGGTGGAAGCGAGCTTCTCTTGCACACGATGTGACAACCGGTGCCGGTGCTGTGATGCTCCTCAGTGCGCACCGGGCCGATCGACATACCGTTGGTCAGCGGCCCACGCTACCAGTGCAGGTGCCGGCCCAGAAATCGCCGGTGGTGGTCGAGCCGATGCCGCGACCGGGCGACGGCCGGTCCACGGCCGATGTCGCCTCAGACGATGCGGAAGGCGAGGCCGTCGATCCGGGCACGCAACTCTCCGTCGGTGGCCAGCCGCTCACCCACGCGAGTGGCGAGAGCGCGCACGTCATCCGGCGTCAGGTTCGGCCGCACGGTGAGCACGACGCCCAGCACTCCCTCGACCGACGGGCTGCCGTCCTCCACGGCGGAAGCCGTGATGTCCGGTTCGCGGCCTGCCGCCGCCGTCACCGCACGCAGCACGACGGGGTCCTCGTGCGCCGGTAGCCAGGGTCGCTGCTGAGCCAGGGCCCAGACCATCGACGCGCGCAGTACCCGGGTCGCCGGCCCGGCGACATCGAGCACCATCACCTCGCAGCCCTCGGCGACGGCGGCCTGTGCGGCCCGGGCCGGCGTGACCGGAACCGGTCGGGCGGATGAGTCCCAGGCGGCCAGGCTGTCGATGCCGCTGAACGCCGGGAGGGCGCGCCGGCCGTCCGGCGCGACCAGCGTGACGGCCGCCATGTCGACCGACGTCCCCGGGGCCGGGTCGCCGCCGGCCGAGACGGCGACGACGGGGACCAGGAGGCGAGCGCCCTCGACCGCCCGGGCCAGCTCCACGTCGTCCACCGGCTCGGCGGCGAGCGCAGCCAGAAGCGCCTGGTCGGGGGCGCCGGTATCGCCCTCGAACCCGCTGCCACTCAGCTCGCGCCCCGCCCAGGGCACCTCGGCCGAGTCGCCCGGCCCGGACGCGGGCAGGACGTCGGGTCTCCATCCGTCGCTACGGGGAGGGTGCGGGTGGCGTGGGCGCTGGACTTCGCCGGTCATGGGCGGCCGGCGACGTCGAGCGCCTCGGAGAGCGTGAAGGCGCGACGGTAGAGGGCCGAGCCGATGATCGCGCCCTCGACGCCGTCACCCACGAGCGCGCGGACGGCGGCGATGTCGTCGAGGGTGGCGATCCCGCCGGACGCCACCACCGGACGGTCGGTGCGGGCGCACACATCACGCAACAGCGCGAGGTTCGGCCCTTGCAGCATGCCGTCCTTGGCGACGTCGGTCACCACGTAGCGGGCGCACCCCTCGGTGTCGAGGCGAGCGAGGGTGTCCCAGAGATCGCCGCCGTCACGGGTCCAGCCTCGGGCGGCCAGGGTGGTGCCGCGGACGTCGAGCCCGACGGCCACCCGGTCGCCGTGCTCGGCGATGGCGGCGGCGGTCCATGCCGGATTCTCCAGCGCGGCGGTGCCGAGGTTGACCCGGCGACATCCGCTGGCGAGGGCACGGGTCAGCGTCGCGTCGTCGCGGATGCCCCCGCTCATCTCGACGTCGATGTCGAGCCGACCGACGATCTCGGCGAGCACGGCGGCGTTGGAGCCACGGCCGAAGGCGGCGTCGAGGTCGACGAGGTGGAGCCACGCGGCGCCCTGCCGCTGCCAGGCCAGCGCCGCCTCGAGCGGGTCGCCGAATTCCCCGCCGGTTCCGGCGACACCCTGGACGAGCTGGACGGCACGGCCGTCCACGACGTCGACGGCAGGGAGCAGCTCCAGGGGCGGCAGGTCGGTCACGGGGGTCCTTCGCAGTGGTAGGGACGGATGACGGTCACGCGCTCGCTACAGGGTGCGCACCCAGTTCTCGAGCAGGGTCAGGCCGGCGTCGCCGGACTTCTCGGGGTGGAACTGGGTGGCCGTGAGCGGTCCGTCCTCGACCGCGGCCACGAACGGTTCTCCGTGCTCGGCGCGGATGACGAGCGGCGGGGCGGACACGTCGTCATGGTCCAATTGCTTTGTGTCCCAATGGTTGACGGCGTAGGAGTGGACGAAGTAAAAGCGCTCGGCCTCGACACCGGCGAAGAGTGTGCTGCCCGTCGGCACGTCGACGGTCGACCAGCCCATGTGCGGCACCACCGGTGCCGTCAGCCGCGACACCGTGCCTGGCCACCGCCCCAGACCGGCGAGCGGCGCCTCGCTCGGCTCGGCCGAGGCCTCGAAGAGCACCTGCATGCCGACGCACACTCCGAGCACCGGCCGCCCGCCGGCGAGCCGCCGGTCGACGAGGAACGGACCGTCCGCGGCCTGCAGCCCGGCCAGGCAGGCGTGGAAGTTGCCGACGCCGGGGACGAACAGCCCGTCGGCCGCGAGTGCCGCACGGCGATTCGCGGTCAGCGTGACCTGTGCGCCGACCCGCTCGAGCGCCCGCACGGCACTCCGCACGTTCCCGCTGCCGTAGTCGAGGACGACGACCGACCGGCTCATGGCGCACCCCGGTCGGCGCGTGTCTCGGCCTCCTCGGCGACCAGCCGGTCGAACGCGACCACCCCGCGCGCGGACGGCTCGACGTGAGCCGACCCGGCGACACGCTGCCGCAGCATGAGCTCACGACCGGGCAGCCCGAGCAGCCCGAGCACCGTGAGCACGACGTCGAGTGGAGAGCCGCGCCTCGACCGCAGCGCCTCGGCCACCTGCTCCTCGCGGACCCGTCCGGCCGCGCCGGCGAGCTCGAGCAGGGCGGCGAGCCGCAGCGAGGACAGGTCGGGCGTGTCGACGGTGCCGGTGCCGGGTTCCCAGACGAGCCACCGTTGCCGGCCCCGCAGGCCACCGGCCTGGACCGTGAAGACGGCTCGACCGTGCACGTCGAAGAACCCGAGAGCCGGCCGGCAGCGCAACGGAGCCGGCCGGGCCGCCAGGACCTCGAGGCCGACGTCGTAGGGCGCGGCGCTGCGGGCGTGGTCGTGAACCAGGGTGACACCGGTCCACGTGCCGAACGGCGCCACGGTCACCGAGACCAGCCCGCGCCGCATCCACCGGGTGACCGCCGCCGAGGGGCGGCGCACGAGCACCAGCCCGTGCCCGGCGACCGGCCTGGGGTCACTGGCCACGACCTAGAGCGCCCCCTTCGCGCTCGGCACGCCGACGACGCGGTCGTCGCGGGCGACGGCCTGGCGAAGCGCACGCGCGAGTGCCTTGAACTGCGCCTCGACGACGTGGTGCGGGTCGCGCCCGGAGAGCACCCGGACGTGCAGGGCGATCTGCGCGTGGAACGCGAACGACTCGAGCACGTGCCGGGTGAGGGAGCCGATGTAGTGACCGCCGATGACGGCGTACTCCTGCCCGGCCGGCTCACCGGTGTGGACGACGTAGGGCCGCCCGGCGACATCGACCACGGCGTGGACGAGCGCCTCGTCCAGGGGCACGGTGGCGTCGCCGAAACGGCTGATCCCGCTCTTGTCACCGAGCGCCTCACGCACCGCCTGGCCGAGCACGATGGCGACGTCCTCGACGGTGTGGTGGGCGTCGACGTGGAGATCACCGTCGGCCTTGACCGTGAGGTCGACCAGGGCGTGCTTGGCCAGGGACAGCAGCATGTGGTCGTAGAACGGCACGCCGGTGGTGACCACGCCACGACCGGTGCCGTCGAGGTCGACGGTGACCTCGACCGTGCTCTCGGATGTCGAGCGGCGCACCGTGGCGGTGCGAGGAGTGGCGGGCGTGACGGTCACGAGGGGACTCCTGCGCGGTCGGCGGAAGTGACCGCGGCAACGGCCCCGAGAAAGCGAGACGTCTCCTCGGGCGTGCCCGCGGTGACTCGAAGATAGTGCGGGATGCCCACATCGCGGACGAGGACACCCTGTTCCAGGAGCGCCTCCCACGCCGTGCGGCTGTCGTCGAGGCCACCGAAGAGCACGAAGTTGGCGTCGCTCGGCACCGGCTCCAGCCCGAGGCGGCGTAGCTCGTCGACGATGCGATCGCGCTGCTCCATGACCACGCCCACGGTGTCGAGGAGGAGGTCGACGTGGTCGAGGGCGGCGATCGCGACGGCCTGCGTCGTCGAGGAGAGGTGGTACGGCATCCGCACCAGCCGGAGCGCGTCGGTGAGGGCCGGGTCGGCGGCGAGGTAGCCGAGCCGCCCGCCGGCGAGCGCGAACGCCTTGCTCATCGTGCGCGTGACGACGAGCCGCGGCCGCCCGGTGAGCAGGCCGAGCGCGCTCGGCGTCCCGGCACGGGCGAACTCCGCATAGGCCTCGTCGACGACGACGAGCATGCCGTCCACCGCATCGTGGACGGCCTCGACGACGTCGAGCCCGAGTGCGGTGCCGGTGGGGTTGTTGGGCGAGCAGAGGAACACCACGTCGGGCCGGTGCTCACGCACCTGGGCCACCGTCGCGTCGACGTCGAGGTCGAACCGCCCGCCGCCGTCGACCCCGCGCAGGCCGTCGACCCACGCCGTGCCGGTCGTCGCGGCGATGATGGGATGCATGGAGTACGCCGGGGTGAAGCCCAAGGCGACCCGGCCCGGGCCTCCGAACGCCTGGAGCAGGTGCAGCAGCACCTCGTTGGAGCCGTTACCCGCCCACACCTGCGCGGGTGTGACCTCGACACCGGTGCGCGACAGGTAGGCGGCGAGCGCCTCGCGCAGGGCCGTGAACTCCCGGTCCGGGTAGCGGTTCAAGCCGGATGCCGTATCACGCACCGCGCGCACCATGGCCTCGACGACCACCGGCGGCACCGGATAGCTGTTCTCGTTGGTGTTGAGCGCCACCGGCACGTCGAGCTGCGGGGCGCCATAGGGGGTGCGGTCATGCAGGTCCGGCCGCAGCATCCCCGCCACCGCCGCACGCGCGTCCATGCCGACAAGTCTAGGGACGCCCTGTCGGCCACCGACGCCGGCCGGGCACCTCCGACCCGATCCGGCCGGAAGCGCATCATCGACGCCATGGACGACCACGCAGACCTGGTCCTGCCGGCGCTACGGACGCGGTGGAGCCCCCGGGAGTGGGACGCCGGCCACGA
>JBOFLR010000270.1:0-3637 GCA_051657965.1 Dermatophilaceae bacterium | reverse complement strand
CACGAGTTCGAGATGTACTTCGACATCTGATCCTGCTCTCGAAGATCGCCTCCGCCGGCGTCAACGGTCAGTTCCGCACCCCGCGGCACATCATCGAGCTGATGGTGCGGATGACGGCGCCGCGGCCTTCCGACGAGATCTGCGACCCGGCCTGTGACACAGGCGGTTTCCTCGTGGCTGCGAGCGAGTACGTGCGCGAGACGCACGCCGAGGCGCTGCTCGACTCGGCTCACCGCACACACTTCCACCGCTCGATGTTCCATGGCTACGACTTCGACTCCACGATGCTGCGCATCGGCAGCATGAACATGCTGCTGCACGGCGTCGAGTCCCCCGACATCCGGTATCGCGACTCGCTCTCCGAGGGCGCGGCCGGGGATGCCGAGGAGTACACGCTGATCTACACCGACTTCGAGGACACCGTCGACGACAGCGCCACGATCGCGCTTCCCGGGGCCACGCCCGGCACGAACTTCGAGCGATTCCGGTCCAAAGCCGAGGCGTACCTGCGGGAGCACCTCGAGAACCTCGCCCCACGCCTGCGCCGTAACAAACAGGTCACCTCCGAGGACCTCATCGAGCTGGAGCAGATGCTGGTCGCAGCCGGCGGCGAGCAGGTCGACATCGCCAGGGTCACCGAGCAAGGCGGCGGTCTCGGCGTCTTCGTCCGCACCCTTGTCGGGCTCGACCGCGCCGCCGTCCCAGAGGAGGTCGCGTGACCAGGCCGGGCTGTGTCGGGTCGCGATACGATGAAGGCATGGCCGATGTCGCAGTGCCTGCCCAGGAGCCACTCAGCGGCCCCATGGGCCAGCGGGTCGCCGCCCGCCGCGGCGAGATACTCGATGTGCTGCGCCGCCACGGCGTCACGAACCCGGAGATCTTCGGCAGCGCCGCACGAGGTGACGATCACGAAGGCAGTGATGTCGACCTTCTCGTCGATTTCGCGCCCGGGACCGACATCATCGACATCATCGGCATCAAGCGTGAGCTCGAGAACGTGCTCGAGGTGCCCGTCGATGTGGTGCCGCGCAACGGCCTCAAAGAGCGCGTTCGCTCTCGGGCGGCACGGGACCTGCTCCCGCTGTGAGCCGCTCCGACGCCGACCGACTCGACGACATCACCGCAGCCATCACGTCGATCCATTCACACCTCCGGCACGGCCCGATCTCCGAAGAGATCGTCATGGATGCCGTCGCCATGCGACTCCTGGAGATCGGTGAAGCGGTGAAGGGAATCAGTGTCGAGTTGACAGCGAAGGAGACCGACATCCCATGGAACGACATCGCCGGCATGCGTGATGTTCTTGCTCACCACTACTTCGCGATGAATCCCGAGATCATCCAACTCACCATCGACAAGCGACTGGCGCCTCTCGCCGACGCCGTCGAACGCATGAAGGGCCTCGCACAGCCCGAGATCTGACCGGCCCGACCTGCGCCGGGATACCTGCCGCGATCTCCGATGCCTCGCCTGCATGGGACGCCGCCGGTGGGCGCTACTGCCCTCGGCCAGCTCGCCGACCGACGGCGGACTGCCCCACACCTCCGTGGTTCAGCCGCCGTCGACCGGCTCCGTCACCCCTGGGCGATGACGCGCTCGGCGACGTCGACGGCGCGGTCGATCGGCACGGCGAACCCGATGCCGATGTTGCCCGACGAGCGGCCCGACACGGTCGCGATCGCGGTGTTCACGCCGACCACCTGACCGTCCAGGTTCACCAGTGGACCGCCGGAGTTGCCCGGGTTGATCGACGCGTCGGTCTGGATGACGCGCTGCGAGCCACGCCCGCCGAGGCTGGCCTCGCGGTCGACCGCGCTGACGATGCCCGCGGTCACCGTGCCGTCCAGGCCCAGCGGCGATCCGACGGCGATGACCGGCTGACCGATCTCCAGCGCCGACGACTGCCCGACTCGGGCTGGTGTCAGTGCCCCGGGATCGGCGCGCAGCACCGCGATGTCGTCGGCCTCGCTGCTGCCCACGACGGTCGCCGGCACGGTCCGCCCGCCCGCGAGCTGGAGCGAGACCCGGGAGGCACCCTCGATGACGTGGTGGTTGGTCATCACGTGCCCTTGGTCGTCGAGCACGAAGCCCGAGCCGGACGCTCGCCCGGCGCGGATCTGCACGACGCTCGGGAGCACCGCCTCGGCGGCCGCCTGGGCGCTGCCGGACGGCGCACCGGACCCACCGGACGGCGGTTGCTGTGCCACGGCAGGGCGCTCGTCATCCGTCACGGTGGGCTCCGGCCCGAGCCAGGTCGCCGCGCCCGCGCCACCCAGCCCGCCGGCCAGGGTGGCCGCGAGCATCAGGGCGGGTACGCGGGCGCGGCGCCGGCGCCGGCCGCCGGACGAGGGGGACGGGAGGGCGGCCGGGTCGGTGGGGGGCGGCTGCCCCGGGATGCGGTTCCGGTGGAAGTCCGGGCCCGCGGGCTCACCCAGCCCGCGCCACTCGGGCGGGGCGGATTGCGCATCGGCTACAGGTGGTCGAACGGTGTCGGTCATGGCTCTCGTCCTCGGGTTGGAGTGTGGTCAGGGAAGTCGGGCGAACCAGCGCAGCGACATCGCGCCAGCGGCCAGCAGCGCGAGCGCGGCCAGCGCCGCCAGGTACGGGGTGATCTCCCGCGGCTCGGTACGCCATCCGATCGAGGACCCGATGTCGTCGTAGACCGCTGCCAGCTCGTCGCCGCTCTCGGCGGTGTAGGCCTGACCGTTCGTGGACTCGGCCAGCGTGGCGAGGGACTCGGCGTCGACGGGTACCGGCACGGTCCGGCCCTCCGTCTCGATGGTGCCGTCGGGCGTGCCGTAGGCGATCGTCGACACCGGCACTCGCGCCTCGGTGGCCGCGGTCGCGGCGAGCTCGGGGTCGCGGCCGCGGGTGTTCGTGCCGTCCGAGAGGAGCACGATGCGGGCCGGGACGGCCTCCGCCTCGCCGGGAGACCCGCCGTCCTCGCCGGCAGATCCGCCGTTCCCGCCGGCAGATCCGCCGTCACCGTCCCCGCCGCCCTCAGCGGACGCCATCGAGGCCACCTGCTCGAGCGAGGTGAACACCGCCTCGCCGATGGCGGTGCTGTCGGCGAGGGTCAGCTGGTCGAGCTGGGCGGCCACCGCCTCGTGATCGGTGCTGGGCGCCGCGAGCACCGAGGTGGACCCCGCGAACGTCACGACGCCGACGTTGAACTGGTCGGGCAGGTTGCCGATGAACGCCCGTGCGGCCTCGCGGGCCGCGTCGAGCCGATTGGGGTCGACGTCGGTGGCCTCCATCGAGCGGGACACGTCGATCGCCACGATCACGGTCGCGCGGTCGTACGGCACCCGCACCTCCGTCTCGGGCCGAGCCGCGGCGAGCCCGAGCGACACCAGCGCGAGCAGGAATGCGGATGCCGGGGCGTGCCGCCGCCATCCGGGTCTCGAAGGTGCCACCTTGTCGAGCATCGGCAGCGCGGCGAACCGCACGGCGTAGCGGGAGCGGCGGCGCTGGGCGACCACGTAGAGCACGGCCAGGGCGAGCACCGGCACGAGCAGGAGCAACCACCACGGGGACAGGAAAGTCATCAGCGAGTCCTTCGAACGGGTCCCCGGCGCACCTGGCGCCGGGAGACGACGAAGCGGGCGAGGTCACGCACCCAGTCGGTGTCGGTGCG
>JBOFLR010000269.1:0-4490 GCA_051657965.1 Dermatophilaceae bacterium | reverse complement strand
GGTTGGCGTCGTCGTCGGCCGCGAGCACGTCGGCGACGGCCTCGGCGTCGTCGAGCAGCGCCTCGACGTCGGCACCGGCCAGACCCGACGGCACGAGACCGAAGGCGGTCAGCGCCGAATAGCGGCCACCGACCTCGGGGTCGGCGTTGACCACGCGGTAGCCGGCCGCGCGGGCCTCCTGGTCCAGCGGGCTGCCCGGGTCGGTGACGACGACGACCCGGCGGGTGGCGTCGATCCCGGCTGCGTCGAACGCGGCGACGAACACCCTTCTCTGCGAGTCGGTCTCGACGGTCGATCCGGACTTGCTCGACACGACCACGACGGTGCGCTCGAGGTCGACCAGAGCGCCGCGCACCATGTCGGGCTGGCTGGAGTCGAGCACGACCAGGTCGACGCCGGCGGTCGCGCAGATCACCTCCGGCGCGAGCGACGAGCCGCCCATGCCGCAGAGCACGACCCGGTCGACGCCCTCCGACCGCAGCTGATCGCGCAACGCGGCGATCTCACCGACGAGGGGGCGCGACGTGCGAGGCAGCCCGACCCAGGAGAGCCGCTCGGACGCCTCGGGCTCGGCCTCGACCCCCCACAACGTGGCGTCCTTCGCGAACAGCCGGCTCGCGAAGGACTCGGCGACAAGTGTCGGCACATGGGCCGCGACGGCATCCGCCGCCGGACCGGTGGCGGTGACGTCGAGAGCACTCACGCGGACGCCTTCTCGAGCTCGCGGGCCACCCCGCCGAGCAGCTCCTCCCAGGACTTCGCGAACTTCTCGACACCCTCGCGCTCGAGCTGCGCGGTGACCTCGGCGTAGGGGATGCCGAGCCGCTCGAGGCTGTCGAGCACCTCGGTGGCCTCGGCGTAGTACGGCGTCACGGTGTCGCCGGTGACCTCGCCGTGGTCGGCGACCGCGTCGAGGGTCTTCTCGGGCATGGTGTTCACCGTGCCGGTGGCGACCAGCTCGGTGACGTACATCGTGTCGGAGTACGCGGGGTCCTTGACGCCGGTCGAGGCCCACAGCGGGCGCTGTGGCTGGGCACCGGCGTCGGCGAGCGACCGCCACCGCGGGGTCGAGAACACCTCCTCGTACGCCTGGTAGGCCAGCCGGGCGTTCGCCACGGCCGCCTTGCCGCGCAGCGCGGCGGCCTCGGGGGAGCCGAGGGCGTCGAGCCGCTTGTCGACCTCGCTGTCGACCCTGGAGACGAAGAACGAGGCGACCGAGCGGATGAGGGAGAGATCCTGGCCGTTCTCGCGAGCCTGCTCGAGACCGGCGAGGAAGGCGTTCATCACGCCCCGGTAACGGTCGAGGGCGAAGATCAGGGTGACGTTGACCGAGATGCCCTCGGCGACCACGCGGGTGATCGCGGGCAGGCCCTGCTCGGTCGCCGGGATCTTGATGAGGACGTTGGGGCGGTCGACCTCGTCGCGCAGGGCCCGGGCTAGCGCCACGGTGTGGTCGGTGTCGAACGCGGCGCCCGGGTCGACCTCGATCGACACCCGGCCGTCCTCGCCACCGGTGGCCTCGAACACCGGGAGGAACAGGTCGCACGCGTCGCGCACGTCCCGCGTCGTCAGGGCGAACACGGTCTCGTCGACGGACGCGCCCGCACCGGCGAGCTCGGCCACCTGCTCGTCGTAGGCGTGGCCCTGCGCGAGCGCGGCCTGGAAGATCGACGGGTTGGTCGTGACACCGACCACACCCTTGTCGCGGATGACGTCGGCGAGGTTTCCCGACTCGATGCGGTCGCGGGAGAGGTCGTCGAGCCAGACCGAGACGCCGTGGTCGGCGAGGGCCTGGATGGCGGGTGCGGGGCTCATGGAGTGCTCACTTTCTCGCCGACGCCGCGGGCTTCTGGCTCGGCTGGTCGGGTGTGCCGGTGTCGGTGCCGGTGTCCTTGCGGGACCGGGGTGCGGTGTCGGTGACGGCGGGGACGCCGGTGGCGCGACGCGCTGCCTTCAGCGACTCGGTGGCCGCCTTGACGACCGCCTCGGGGGTGAACCCGAACTCGCGGAACAGCGTCGCGCCGTCGGCCGAGGCGCCGAAGTGCTCGATGCTCACGCAGCGCCCGGCGTCGCCGACCAGGTCGTGCCAGCCCATCGCGACACCCGCCTCGATGCTGACCCGCGCGCGGACGTCGGGTGGCAGCACCCGGTTCTGGTACGACCGGGGCTGCTCCTCGAACCACTCGCGGCACGGCATCGACACGACGCGGGTCCGCGTGCCCCGCTTCTCGAGCCGAGTCCGGGCCTCGAGGGCGAGGCCGACCTCCGACCCGGTGGCGACGAGGATCACCTCGGGAGCCGCGCGGCCGTCGTCCCCGCCGTCGACGAGCACGTACGCACCCTTGGCCACCCCGGTGGCCTTCGCGTGCGTCGACCGGTCGATGACCGGCAGGGCCTGGCGGGAGAGCGCGAGCCCGGCGGGGCGTGCCCGGCGGAGGATCTCGGCCCAGGCCTGCGCGGTCTCGTTGGCGTCGGCCGGGCGCACCACGTCGAGCCCCGGGATGGCGCGCAGCGCGGCGAGGTGCTCGACCGGCTGGTGCGTCGGCCCGTCTGCGCCGAGGCCGATCGAGTCGTGCGTCCACACGAACGTCACCGGCACCTGCTGGATGGCGGCGAGACGCACCGCCGGCCGCATGTAGTCGGAGAAGACGAGGAACGTGCCGCCGTACGGCCGGGTCAGGCCTTCGAGCGCGATCCCGTTGAGGATCATGCCCATGCCGTTCTCGCGGATGCCGAAGTGGAGGGTGCGGCCGTACGGGCCGCCCCTCCACTCGTGGGTCTGCTTTCCGGCCGGGATGAAGCTCGGCTCGCCACCCATCGTGGTGTTGTTCGACTCGGCCAGGTCGGCGGAGCCGCCCCACAGCTCGGGCACGACCGGCGCCAGCGCGCCGAGCACCTTGCCCGATGCCGCACGCGTCGCCAGGCCCTTCTCGGTGTCGGCCTCGAAGGTGGGCAGTGCCTTCTCGAACCCGTCGGGAAGACGAGCCTCGATGAGACGGTCGAGCAGGGCGGCCCGCTCGGGCTGGGCCTTGCGCCAGGTCTTGAAGCCCTTCTCCCACTCCCGGTGGGCGGCCTTGCCGCGCTTCGTCACCTGTCGTGCGTGCGCCAGGACCGCGCGGTCGACCTCGAAGGTCTTCCTCGGGTCGAAGCCGAGCAGCTCCTTGGTGGCCGCGACCTCCTCGGCTCCCAACGGGTTGCCGTGTGCCTTGCCGGTGCCGCGGGCGTTCGGCGCCGGCCAGCCGATGACGGTGTGCAGCCGCACGAGGGTGGGCCGGGTACGGGACCGCCGGCTCTTCTGGAGTGCGGCGAGCAGTGCGTCGACGTCCTCGACGTAGTCGGAGGTGCCGGCCGGCTGGTCGCTCTGCCGCCAGTCGACGTCGAACACCTCCCACCCGTAGGCCTCGAAACGCCGCGCGACGTCCTCGCTGAAGGAGATATCGGTGTCGTCCTCGATGGAGATCTGGTTGGCGTCGTAGACCACGGTGAGATTGCCGAGCTCCTGGTGGCCGGCGAGCGAGCACGCCTCGGAGGCGACGCCTTCCATCAGGTCCCCGTCGGAGGCGAGCACCCAGACGTGGTGGTCGAACGGGCTCTCACCCGGTGTCGCGTCGGGGTCGAACAGGCCGCGCTGGCGGCGCTGGGCCATCGCCATGCCCACGGCCGACGCCAGCCCGGACCCCAGCGGGCCGGTGGTGATCTCGACGCCCGGGGTGTGGTGCACCTCGGGGTGGCCGGGTGTCTTCGAGCCCCAGGTGCGCAGCGCCTTGAGGTCGTCGAGGCCGAGCCCGTAGCCCGAGAGGTACAGCTGGAGGTACTGGGTCAGCGAGGAGTGCCCGCAGGAGAGCACGAACCGGTCGCGACCCAGCCAGGTGGGATCGGCCGGGTCGTGCCGCATGACGTTCTGGTAGAGCAGGTAGGCCACCGGGGCCAGGCTCATCGCGGTGCCGGGATGGCCGTTGCCGGTGCGCTGCACGGCATCCGCTGCGAGAACCCGGGCCGTGTCGACGGCTCGCACGTCGAGGTCGGTCCAGCCGGCCCGGCGGGCACGCGGGCGGGCCAGCTCGGCGGAGCGCCCGGCGGTGGCCTGTGGGCTGCGTGAACGAGTCGTGCCTGGACTCACGGAGTGCCTCTCTCGCAGGGGTCGGATACCTGGACGGTTCCGTGTCCAACCCTAGTGCTCCGCTTGTACCCGCGAACGGGGCGCCCGAACGGCATCCGGTTAGGATGACGACGCCGATCCGGCCGACCCGAAGGACGATGTGGCCACCACCCCGATGACGACGCGACCAGCCGCGTCTGCACCCCGTGGGATCCGGGTCACGGTCGCGGCCTACGTCGCACTGACCAAGCCGCGCATCATCGAGCTGTTGCTCGTGACCACCGTGCCGGTGATGTTCCTGGCCCAGCGCGGGGTGCCGTCGTGGTGGCTGGTGCTCGCGACCCTTGTCGGCGGCATCCTCAGCGCCGGCGCGGCCAATACGTTCAACTCG
>JBOFLR010000268.1:0-5912 GCA_051657965.1 Dermatophilaceae bacterium | reverse complement strand
CGGTTCGCGAGCTCGGCGCGGCCCTCGTAGTGGGTCAGCACGCGGCGGTCCATCGTGCGGCGCCACAACGGCGGGATCATCGCGAGCAGGATCATCGCGGCGTAGCCGGCGGGTAGCTGCGGCGCATCGTCGACGTGGCGCAGCGCGACGAACCGGCGGGCCGGGTTCTCGTGGTGGTCGGAGTGCCGCTGCAGCTGGTACAGCAGGAGATTGGTGACGACGTGGTTGTTGTTCCACGAATGCACCGGTCGCACGCGCTCGTACCGGCCGTGCTCGTCGCGCTGACGCAGCAGCCCGTAGTGCTCGACGTAGTTGACCGCCTCGAGGAGGGTGAAGCCGACCACCGCCTGGACGACGAGGAAGAGGAGCACCTGCGGGCCGCCGAGTCCGAGGGCCACGGCCCAGAGCACGACGGAGAAGCTCCACGCCTGCAGCACCCGGTTGGCGGGCGAGAGCACCGGACGGCCCTTGCGCTCGAGCCGTCGACGCTCGATCTGCCACGCCGAGCGCAGCGAGCCCAGCACGGTGCGCGGCCAGAAGCGGTAGAAGCTCTCGCCGAGCCGTGAGCTGGCCGGGTCCTCGGGTGTCGCCACCCGCTTGTGGTGGCCCCAGTTGTGCTCGACGAAGAAGTGTCCGTACCAGCTGGGGGCCAGGGCGAGCTTGCTGGCCCAGTGCTCGAGGTCCTCACGCTTGTGGCCGAGCTCGTGGGCGGCGTTGATGCCGATGCCGGAGACGATGCCGACCGTGACCGCGAATCCCACCTGCTGCAGGAGCGAGAGCTCGTGCGTCGCCACGTACCAGACCGACCACCCCCACACGAGGTACTGGAGCGGGAGGTAGGCGAGCACGATCCACCGGTACCAGGGGTCGCGGTGCAGTGCGGCGGCGATGGCCTCGGGCGGGTTCGAGGGGTCGTCGCCGATCAGCACGTCGGCGATCGGGACCACGCCGAACGCGAACAGCACGCCCCAGAACCAGAACACGTCCCATCCGGTGGTCGTCGCGAGCAGCACGGCGACGACCGGGAAGGTCGGCACGACGAACGCGAGCAGCCAGAGCCGCCGCTTGCGGTCCACCCAGGTGACCGGCGTTCCGTCCACGTCATGACCGTTGACCTCGACCGACATGTCGACGCTCCTCCCGACTTCGATGGCGAGGGGACCACTGTCGACCGTGACAGCAAAGACTGTCAAGGAAAATCTTGACAGTCGACGCTGTCGCATCTACGTTCGCCAGGGTCCGATCAGGCCCGCTCCCGCCGTCCCCGTCATCCGTGGACCATGGACCGGCCGGTATCGGGGATCACCGTCGATCCGACCCTGGAGGCCTTCGTGCTCTCGACCGTTTCGCTGCGGGTGTACGGCTCGTTCGTCGCGCTCACGATGCTCGTGCTGCTGGTCGCCGTCGCGGGTCGGGCGGTCGCGGTCCCGCTGTACCTCGGCCAGATCGGCAACTTCCAGGTGGGCGCGTCGAGCGTCACCGGCACGGACTTCGACCTCGGGCTGGCCATCGATGCCGACTCCGGCGAACGCGGGGGGTCGCTTCCGGTGGGCGAGCTGGCCTTCGGCTCTGCGACCATCGACGACCTCGTGCTGGAGAAGCAGTTCGACCTCTCCTCGGTGCTCGGCCCCGGCGGTGACGGCGACTGGAAGCTCGCGGTCACCGCGGACGGCGCCACCCAGGCGTCCGGCCTGCGGCTCAACGCCGCGGGGGTCTGCGCCGACCGGATCAGCTTCGGGCCGTCGTTCGCGATCAACGGCAAGGGCGCCGGCACCGACGACGTCGGCGACGACCTCGCACTGGGCGCGCCGAGCATCTCGCTCACCCG
Organism: Dermatophilaceae bacterium; assembly: GCA_051657965.1. Taxonomy (GTDB): domain Bacteria; phylum Actinomycetota; class Actinomycetes; order Actinomycetales; family Dermatophilaceae; genus JBOFLG01. The sequence continues at coordinate 4,084 of JBOFLR010000268.1, read as the reverse complement.
ACCCGGCATCGAGGCCACGTACCTGACGACCAAGGCCATCACGCTCGACCGCGTACGCATCGACATCCGCCGCGGGCAGTACGCCTACGCCCCGTGCGCCGCGGCCGCGGCCCGCGACTGAGCCGATGCCGCCGCACTGGCACGCCGGCGAGGTGCGGATGACGGTCGGCCCGCCCGCCGCGTCGGGCGCTTCCCGTGGCGCCGGGCCCGACCATGCCGCGCCGGACCCCGACGGCCACGAGGGTGCGCCGCGCCCGGCCGGCGTCGAGGATGACGGCCGGAGGTCGTCCTCGAGGCCCGGCCGGCCCCGGGCTCGACAGGCGGAGCTGGTGGTCCGCGAGGCGACGGATGCCGAGACGGCCGGCCGGCCGCTCGTCATCCGGGCGTCCGCGGCCGCGGTCGCCGGTGGACTGGTGGTGGCGGTCGTCGCCGCCGCCTTCGGGCCGCGGCTGATGATCGCCGACGTCCGGGCGGTGGGGATCGGGGTCGGGGTGCTCGCGGTGGCCCTCGGCCTCGGCCCGCTGGTCACCGGCCGGGCCCTCGGCACCAGTACCGGGCCGTTGCTGCTCGCGTGCGGGCTGGTGTCGCTCCCGGTCGCGGCGGGCGGGCTGGTGGTGGGCTCGGTGCTCCTCGTCGGAGCCGGCATCGTGCTCGCCTCGGTGCGAAGCGCGCCCGACGGTGCCCACCATCGGCTCGAGACCGGCCACCTGCCACGGCGAGTCGCCGCGACCCTCGTCGACCTGGCGCTGACCGCCGTGCTGGTGGTGCTCGCGAGCGCCACGGTCCTGAACGCGGCTCTCACCGAGCGGCCCGTCCTCGCGTTCGCCGTCTGGACGGTGAGCTGGACGCTCGTGACGGTTCCCACCGCCCTCCGGTGGCGGGCGGCACCGGGCCAGTGGCTGCTGAACGTCAGCGTGCTCGCGCCGTCGACCGAGCCGGCGCCGTGGTCCCGCGCCGTCCCGCGGCAGCTGCTGCGCGGCATCCTGACCGTCGGGCCGGTGCTGGCGACGGGGTCTCTGGCACTGACCGTCGGACTGCTCGGCGCCGCGGCGTTCCTCCTCGCGCTGCTCCTGGCCGTCGTGGTGGCCACCGTCGTCCGGCCCGCGGCCCCATCGTCCGGCTGGACCGATCACCTGACGCGAACCGTGACCGTGACCGCGGTCGTGCGGGCCGGATGACGCGGCCTCCTCGCACCCGGGCCGCCGCGGTCGTCACCGTCCTCGGCGCCGTCCTCGGCGCCGCGGGTTCGCCGGCGGCGGTCGCCTCACCGGGTCAGGACCGTGGCAACGGCGTCGCCACGGTCGTGCTCCGCGACGTCGTGCTCACCGGCATCGCCATCACCGGCGCCACCGACCCCGACAGCGGCCCCGACGGCGGCCCGACCCCGGTGGTCCGGCTGACCGTCGCGACGTTGTCCCGGACGGGCGGGCTCGACCTCGTCCGTCCCGAGCCGGCGGGGTCCACCCGCGTCCGCGCCGGCGCTCCCGGGCCGTCGGTGACCGGTCGGCAGTTGGTGCTCGACGCCACCTGGGCCTGTGTCGACGGGTTGGGCATCACCGAGGCCGGCCTGCTGTCGGGACTGCTCGACGACCCGCTGAACGAGGCGTTCGACGTGGACCCGCAGACCGGGTTCGAGCCGACCTGGGTCACCGCTCTCGCCAACTTCGTGGGCAGCCTGCCCGTGCCGATCGTCATCGACGAGCTGCGAGCCGAGGTCGCCGGCCTGCGAGCCACCGAGCTCCAGCTGCCCCGGGCGCAGGTGAACCGCGGCCGCACCCGAGTCGCGGCGCTTCCCGGATGCGGCCGGCCGTCGGGCACCACGGTGACGCCCGAGGGGGCGGTGCGGCGGCTCGACGACCTGCCCGAGCTGCGCGACGTCCCCGACGCCGCCGAGCTCCGTGGGTCCGGGTGACCCGTCATCCGCTGCCTTCGGGTGGCCCGGACGGAGGTGGATGGAGGATCACCTCGTGCATCTCGTCGGTGAGCACCCGACCGATGGCGACGAGCACGGCCGGCCACACCTGCTGGAGCAGCTCCACGACGAGCTCGGCATCCAGGCCGTCGGCCCGGGTGGGGAGCATGTCCCGGTGCACGATCGTCGAGAAGCGGCCGGCGGTCACGGCCAGCTCCTCGCGCAGCCGGGCCAGCTCGTCGAACGCCACCTGGACCGGGACGCCACGGCTCACGAGCACGATGCCGGCTCGGAGCAGCGGCGGCTGCGGCACGGAGAAGGATGCCGCATCGACCGGGACGAGCAGCCCGAGCTCGACCGCCCGTTCCACCAGGTCGGGCTCGGCCGCGAGCTGCGGAACCATCTCGTGCAGCTGTGCCAGGGTCACCAGGTCGGGGTCGGCGGCATCCCAGGCCGCGGTGGCCGGGTCACGGTGCGCGTCGCCGTGCATGATCGCCGGCACCTGACCGTCGACCATGTCGGCGATCGCGGCCAACGAGTAGCCACGCTCCCTCATCCGCTGGATGAGCTCGAGCCGCTCGACGTGCCGGCGCTCGTACCATCCCTGCCGCCCGCGGATGTCGGGACGCGGCAGGATGCCGAGCTGGGTGTAGAAGCGGATGTTGCGCACGCTCGCCCCGGTGCGCTCGGCGAGGTCGGCGATCCGCAGCGGCTCCTCGTCCAGGGGTCCTCCTCGAGAAGAGGGCGGTGCCTCTGCGTCGTGGCGGTGCGCCACCGGCGGTCGTCGACGGGCCCAGCGTAGAGGGTCGGCGCCAGGTAGCCGCCCGGCCCCGGCTTCCTCGACGACACCGGCACTGCTCTACCGTGATCCGCACGGCCGCGGCGTCTTGGGCGCCGCCCCGACGGTGCCCGCCGCAACCCTCGACCCGCTACGGCCTGCGGCGGCGCGCGAGCCGACACCCGGCGCCGCCTCGTTCGACGTGCGTGGCCGCCGTCCGTTCACCACACTGCTGTGGCCGAGCAGGGGTCCCCCCGACAACAGGAGTGACGATGACGCAGACCGACGCCGCGCTGAGCGGGCACTGGGACCTCGATCCCGCCCACACGCGCATCGGGTTCTCGGCGCGACACGCGATGGTCACCACGGTGCGCGGGTCGTTCAACGACGTCTCCGGCCACCTGCACGCCGATCTCGAGGACATGTCGAAGTCCTCCGCGGAGGTGACCCTGCAGGTGGCGAGCATCGACACCCGCAGCAGCCACCGCGACGAGCACCTGGTCTCGGCGGACTTCTTCCACGCGGAGCGTTGGCCCGAGATCACCTTCCGGAGCACCCGTATCGAGGAGGTCGACGACAACGCGTACGCCGTCATCGGAGACCTGACCATCCGCGACGTCACCCAGTCGCTCACCTTGCCGCTCGAGCTGGCCGGGGTGCGCACCGACATGTTCGGCGTGCTCCGCGCCGGCTTCGAGGGGACCCGTCGCATCAACCGGCGCGACTTCGGCCTCACGTGGAACCAGGCCCTCGACACCGGCGGCGTCATGGTCTCCGACCGGATCACCATGGAGTTCGAGATCTCCGCGGTCAAGCGGGTCGACGACACCGGATCCGAGACGGAGCCCGCCGAGGACGCCGAGGACACCCCGGCCGGATGACGATCCCGCGCCGGCGAGCCGCACGAGGTCGCCGGCGCCGTCGCCTGGCTGCTCTCCGACGGCGCCGGGTACACGACCCGGAGCCGTCATCACGGGTTGCCGGCCGTCTGTGACCGGGCACGTGACCGCCGCGACGAGGGTCGGCATCCGGGATGGCGGTCAGCTGCGGTCCGACTCCGGCTGCTCGGCCCACCAGGCACGCAGCCGCTCGCGTGCCGCGTCCTTGCCGATCGGCCCCTCGTCCAGCCGCACCGACAGCAGGTACCGGTAGGCGCGGCCGACGGCGGGACCCGGCCGGATGCCGAGCGCCTCGCCGATCTCGTTCCCGTCGAGCTCGGGACGCACGGCCTTCAGCTCCTCCTCGGCCAGCAGCCGCTCGATCCGCTCCTCCAGCGCGTCGTAGGTGCGCGCCAGCCGCTGCGCCTTGCGCAGGTTGCGAGTGGTGCAGTCGGCCCGGGTGAGCCGGTGCAGCCGCGGCAGCAGCTCGCCGGCGTCGGTGACGTACCGGCGCAC
>JBOFLR010000267.1:0-2589 GCA_051657965.1 Dermatophilaceae bacterium | reverse complement strand
CGCCCGCTGCCGACCGATCCGATCACCGGTCTGCAGAAGCTCGGGGACACCTACCTCGACCCGCTCACCGGACAGGAGCTGGCGGCCGACGAGTCCGGCCGCGTGTACGACTCGCTGAGTGGCTTGCACATCGATCGCGAGACCGGCGACCTCAGCCTGGCCGACCCGCGGCATCCCGGAAAGCTCGCCGAGCTCGAGGAGCTCGCCAACGGTCACCTGAAGCTCGGCGAGCTCGAGGTCGACCCGGGCACCGGGCTGTGGTTCGACCAGGACGGATCGCTCGTCGACCCGTTCGGGAAGGCGCTGGAGATCGACAAGGAGACGGGCTACCCGGTGGACCACCTCACCGGCGCACTCGTCGACCCGCACGACGGGCAGCTTCTCGGGCCGGACGGAAAGCCATTGGAGTTCACCGGCGACGGACTGCTCCGGATGTCCGACGACCGGCTCGTCGACCCGAACACCGGCCTCGGTTACGACGCGAAGACCGGCGCGCTCGTCGACGCCAAGGGCACGCCGTTGCCCGTCGACGAGGCGTCCGGCCTGCCGCGCGACCCGGTGACCCGCGCCCTCGTCGACCCGCAGACCGGGCAGTTCGTCGGTGCCGACGGCGAACCGCTGGCGTACACCGACGACGGCAGGCTCGTCGCCGGTGACGGCACGGTCGTCGACCCCGACACCGGTGAGCGGCGTGACGCCGCGACGAACGCCGTCGTCGAACGACGTGGCGACCCCGGCCAGTCGACCGGTGAGCACGCCCGAGGAGGCGACGCCGGTCACGCCGGTGATGGGAAGCAGGGCGACGGCGGTCCTGGCGACGCCGCCCACCGCGCCGGCGCTCACGGTGACGGCAGGCCCGGCGACACCGCAGGCACCCACGGCGAGACCGGGCAGGACGGCCAGCGGCAGCGTGTCGACGCCGACGATCTCCAGGTCACCACCCGAACCGACGACGGCGAGCTCACCGAGGTCGAGATCAGCAGCGGCGACGACGACGTGACCATCCGGCTCGCCGACGAGCTGACCGACGGCACCGGCGTCGACGCGCACCTGCAGGTCGAGGTGGGCCGCGACCGCGACGGCGACACCGAGGTCACGGTGACCGTCGACCTGGACGACCCGGCAACTCGAGACGACGACCGCGCCGGGACGTCCGACGGGCTCACCGCGGCGGCGGCCGGCCGGCGGGAGCGGCAGGGCGTCGGCGCGTGACCGGCGGCCGCGCGTCATCCGGCCCGCGCCGCCACCCACATCTGGGCCGCCGCGCGTGGCAGATCCGCTCTACCCCGTCGAACCACCGGACCCTCCGAGCCCGCCGCCTCCATCGGGCCCGGTCCGCGGGCCGGATGACGTGGTGGCGGCGTCTCGCTCCGGATGCCGTACCGCTCACCGCCGCCCTGGCGCTGCTCCTCGCCCATCCCGCCGCAGCCGCGGCCGTCGCCGCGGAGATGGAGGCGGCGGCGGAGACGGCACCGGCCTGCGCCACGGCGACCGGTGTCTTCCGCGACGAGCCGACGCCGGTCCAGCGGTACCACGGTGCGCGATCCCTGTGGTCGGCCACCACCGGCCAGGGTGTCACCGTCGCGCTGCTCAGCACCGGCATCGACCGCAACAACCTCCAGCTCAGCGGACGTGTACCCGGTCCCGGAGTCGACGTCGTCGACGGCCAGCCGAGCCGCGCCGACCTCGACTGCGATGGTGACGGCACGTTCGCGGCGGGAGTGATCGCCGCGGTCCCGTTCGAGGGGTCGAGCTTCCACGGCATCGCCCCCGGGGTGTCACTGCTGCCGATCCGCGTCGCCCAGACCGTGCGGGTGGAAGGTACCGATCGGGTGGAGCTCGCCGGTGGCGGCCCTGCGGAGATCGCCGCCGGCATCCGCGCCGCGACCGCTGCGGGCGCGCGGATCATCTGCGTCACCGCGACGACATCCGAGGACTCGCCGGAGCTGCGCGCCGCGGTCGGTGCGGCGGTCGCCGCCGGCTCGCTCGTCGTGTCGGGTGCGACGGTCGCCCCGGCGCGCGGCGGCTCAGCCGGAGGCAGGGCCGAGCAACCGCCGCAGTTCCCCTCCGCCTACGCGGATGTGCTGGCGGTCGGTGCGACATCACTCGACGGGCAGCCGATCCCGACCTCGCCGCAGGGTGCGTACATCGACCTTCTCGCACCGGCCCAGGGCGTCGTCAGCACGGCGCCGGTCGCCGACGCCGGTCGAGCCGGCCACACCGCTCCGGCGGACGACCCGGCGGCGGCGACCGCGGCGGTGGCGGCCGGCGCCGCTCTCATCCTCGCCGCGGATCCGCAGAGCACTCAGCAGGCAGTGCGAGAACGGCTCGTCGGCACCGCCGTTCTACCCGCGCGTCTCGCCGGCGGTACCACCGGCGCACCTCGCGTCCTCGACCTCGACGCGGCGGTCAACGCCGAGGCGCTGGCCCCGCGGCGGCCGGCACCGCTCGTCCTCGCTCGACCCCGGCCGGTGTCGGACCGACTCGGCGAGCTCGACCGCCGGGTGTTGAGCTGGACGGGATCGATGTTGCTGCTGACCGCGGTGGCAGGCGTGACCGTGGCGCTCCGGCGCCGTCCCGTGGCACCGG
>JBOFLR010000266.1:0-4343 GCA_051657965.1 Dermatophilaceae bacterium | reverse complement strand
GAGGCGAACGTCATCCGGCTCGAGCCGATCCCTGCGACCAACGGCTGCAAGTGAGAAGGAGAGACGTGATGAGGCGACCGACGCTGCGCCGCCGGCGCGACGAAGAGGGCTACGTGGCCGTGACGACGGGCCTGCTGCTCATCGTGCTGATGGCGTTCTGCGCGTTCGCGGTCGACGTCGGCAACTGGTACCTCACCGGCCAGCGGGCCCAGCGGGCCGCGGATGCCGCAGCGCTCGGCGGGGTGACCAAGCTACCCGGCGACCAGCCGGCGGCGTTCTCGATCGCCGATCAGTACGCGTCGGGCAACGGGTTCCGCGACGACGCGGTGACGTCGGTGACGCCCTCGCTCGGCGGCGGCCCGACCCGCCTGCGGGTCGAGGTGACCCGCACGGTCGACAACATCTTCGGCCCGCTGCTGGGCGTGCCCGAGACGACGGTCAGCCGGTACGCGGTGGCCGACTACGCCGGCCCGGTGCCGCTCGGCAGCCCGTGCAACCGCTTCGGCGACGACCCCGAGCCGGGCTCGACGGGGAGCAGCAACTGCAGCGACTCCGGTCAGTTCTGGGCCAACGTCGGCAGTCCCGCCTCGAACAAGGTGAGTGGCGACGCGTTCCAGAACAACCGGTGCTCCTCAGAGGACGGGTGTACCGGGGGAACGAACCGCGACTACGACGCGAACGGCCACGTCTTCACCGTCACCCTGCGCGAGCCGGTGAACAACCTGACCATCGAGGCGTTCGACCCGGCGCAGGTCGTCGTCGGAGACTTCTGCACGCTGCCGAGCGCCAACCTCACCGGGGCGGCGGCGCTGCCGGCGGCCCGCACCGAGGTGACCAACCCTGCGCAGCGGTACGCCCGAGGCGCCGGCCCCTGGTGCACCGGCGACCAACCGTTCAACACCGGCCTCACCCGCACCGAGTTCACCGTGCGCAGCCCCGGGGTCAACCCGTGGCAGCCGACGTCGTGGCCGGTGGTCGGCGGCTGCACCCAGGTGTTCGAGCCGTTCAGCGGCGACCTGGCCGTGGCGCTCGACACCAGCAGTGTCGGCACGGGGTTCCGCCCCGATGTCGCCGCGAACTTCCGGCGCTGGGTCCCGCTGTGCACCATCCCCGGCACCACACCCGCCGGCACCTACGCGATCCAGGTGCGCACCAACGGCCTGGGGGCGGATGCCGAGGGCGGTCACAACCGCTTCGGGCTGCGCGCCTTCGGCTCGGGTGCAGGCGACAAGGACGCCATCTCCATCGCCGGCTTCGGGAAGATGGTGATGTACGGCAACACCCCCAACGGCACCTCGCGCTTCTTCCTCGCGCGCATCCCCAGCTCGTCCGGCGGGCAGACCTTCAAGGTCAACCTCTTCGACATCGGCGACGGTGCCACGGCCGGTAGCCACATCACCGTGCGGCCGCCGGACGAGACCGGCGGCTCGTTCTCCGGCTGTGTCGGACAGGGCGTGGCCAACGGGGCGCTGAGCGGCTGCCGGTTCGACGTCAGTGGCGCCTTCAACGGCAAGTGGCAGACGGTGACGGTGCCCGTCCCGGCGAGCTACCGGTGCGACGACGCCAGCCCGGCCGGGTGCTGGGTGCGCCTCGAGTTCTTCTACGGCCCGTCGTCGTCGCCGGCCGACACCACGTCGTGGCAGGCCTCGGTCGACGGCGACCCCATCCGCCTCGTCGAGTGAGCGCGCCGGGCCCGCTGCCGCGGTGGGCGCGGGCTGCCGTATCCTCGCCCGTCGTGACCAGCCGCTCGCTCGCCGACGTCGTCAAGGCCTACGACGTGCGTGGCATCGTGCCCGACCAGCTCGACCCCGTCGTCGCCCGCGCGCTCGGCGTCGGGTTCGCCGAGGTCGTCGTCCGCGCCGACGGCCGGCGCGGCTGTGTCGTCGCACGTGACATGCGCGACTCCGGCCCGGCGCTCGTCGCCGCCTTCGCGGGTGGGCTGCGTTCTCGTGGAGTCGACGTCACCGACATCGGGCTGGCCAGCACCGACGGGCTGTACCACGCGAGCGGCTCGCTCGACCTGCCCGGTGCGATGTTCACCGCGAGTCACAACCCCGCCGCGTACAACGGAGTCAAGCTGTGCCGCAGCGGCGCTCGGCCGGTCGGCCAGGACACCGGCCTGGCCGAGATCCGCGAGCTCGCCGAACGGTTGCTCGCGGATGACGCGCGCCTCCCCGCGGCGCCGCCGGGCAGGACGACCGAGGGCGACACCCTGGCCGACTACGCCGGCTACGTCCGGGGGCTGGTCGACGTCGCCGGCATCCGCCCGCTCACTGTCGTCGTCGACGCCGGGAACGGGATGGCCGGCCACACCGTGCCGGCGGTGCTGGGCACGACGGCGGGCCTGCCCGCGCTGCCGGTGACCGTCATCCCGCTGTACTTCCAGCTCGACGGCACCTTCCCCAATCACGAGGCGAACCCCCTCGACCCGGCCAACCTCGTCGACCTGCAGGCCGCCGTCCGGGCGCACGGGGCCGACCTGGGGCTCGCGTTCGACGGCGACGCCGACCGGTGTGTCGTCATCGACGAGCGCGGCGAGGCGGTGAGCCCGAGCGCGATCACCGCCCTGATCGCGCGGCGCGAGGTGGCACGCGCAGTCGCCGCCGGCGCGGATGCCGCCGAGGTCACGGTGGTGTACAACGCGATCTGCTCGGCGCAGGTGCCCGAGGTCATCGCAGCGACCGGGGCACGTGCGGTGCGCACCCGCGTCGGACACTCGTTCGTCAAGGCCGAGATGGCCTGTCATGGAGCGGTGTTCGGCGGCGAGCACAGCGCGCACTACTACTTCCGCGACTTCTGGTTCGCCGACACCGGCATGCTCGCCGCACTGCACGTGCTGGCGGCGCTGGGGTCGGCGCCGGTGCCGCTCAGCGCGCTCGTCGCCGACCTGCAGCGATACCCGGCGTCGGGAGAGGTCAACTCCACCGTCGCCGACGCGGCCGCCGCCACCGCGCGCGTGCGGCAGTGGGGCGAGTCGAGAGGTGCCGCGGTCGACCTCCTCGACGGGCTCACCCTCACCGCGCCGACGCCGGGTGGCGGGTTGGGCTGGTGGCTGAACCTGCGGGCGTCGAACACCGAGCCGCTGCTGCGACTCAACGTCGAGGCGGCCGACGCCGTCACCATGGAGCGGGTCCGCGACGAGGTGCTCGCCATCGTCCGCCGCTGAGTGTCGTGTCGCCGGTGACGGCAGCGCGTCGCACGGCCGCGCGTCGCACCGCCGCGCCGTTCCACTCCGCTGCGACAGCGCACCTCCCTTCCCCGGCGACAGCAACGTCTCGCCATCGCGCCGTCGTCCGCGGCTGCACCGCGGTCCGGGCACACGGCGTGGACGGGTGTGCAAGGATCGAGGGTCACCGTCACCGAGAGGAACCCATGACGCCGCCGGCCGCGCCGCCCCCCTCCGACACTGCGGGCGTGACGCCCCTCGAGCCCTGGCTGCGCGACATCCTCCGGTGCCCGGCGTGCCGTTCCGAGCTGCGCGACGACACGGGCCCCACGGGCCCGGAGCTGGTGTGCACCTCGGCCACCTGCGGTCTGGCCTACCGCATCGACGACGGCGTGCCGGTGCTGCTCGTCGACGAGGCGCGCCGCCCGGGCTGAGGCCCGGCGTCGGTCGGTGCCGCGATGACCTGGGTCGACGACGCCCGCCTCGACGACGTCGAGGCGCTGCACGCCCTCGACTCGAGCGACACCCTGCGCGCCCTGGCCACGGCCGGTGCGCAGGTCCGCCGTGCGATCGTGGCCGCGCAGGAGAGTGGTGTCGTCCGGGTGGCCGGCGGCGAGCGCCCCCGATCGGTGCTCGTGGCGGCGCTCGGAGGGTCTGCGGTCGTCGGCGAGGTGCTGACCGTGCTCGCCGGTCCCGGTTCGCCGGTGCCCGTCACCGTGCGACGCGACGGCCCCCTGCCCGGGTGGATCGGGCCGATGGACCTCGTCGTCGCCGTCTCCCAGTCGGGACGAGCAGCGGGGCCGCTCGCGCTGGTCGGGGAGGCCGCGCGCCGGGGGGCGTCGGTGCTCACGGTCGGTGCGCCCACCTCGCCGATCGCCGAGGTGTCCGCCCGAGCACGCGGCGTGCATGTCGAGGCCGCCATCCCCACGGCCACGTCGCGCACCGCCCTGTGGTCGCTGCTGACCCCGGTGCTGCTCGCCGCCGACGCGCTCGGCCTGGTCCAGGCGCCGGCCGCGGCGCTCGAGCGCGTGGCCGACGTGCTCGACGAGGTCGCGGAGGAGTGCCGGCCGAGCTCGGAGACGTTCGTCAACCCGGCCAAGGAGATCGCCCTCGCGTTCGACGGCACGGTCCCGGTCGTGCTCGGTGACAGCGCCGTGACGGGCGTGGCGGCGACCCG
>JBOFLR010000265.1:0-1649 GCA_051657965.1 Dermatophilaceae bacterium | reverse complement strand
TGCTGCGCGAGCCGCTCGACCTCGTGCAGCAGGCCGTTGTCCGATCCGCGGACCTCACCGGGCGCGAGCGGCTCCGGGTGCTGATCGAGGCGATGCTCGAGTCGCTCGAGGTGTACGACGGCGTGGCCATCACCGTGCTCGACCCGCGCAACGGCGTCACGGACGTGCGTAGCACCCTGGCCGAGGCCGCGGTACCGGACATCGCCGCGCTGCTCGCGGGCGCCGGCGACGATGCGCAGTCCGAGGCCTGGCAGCTGAGGGTCGCCATGGCGGTCGCCGCCGTGGAGGCCGCGGTTCGGCGCCTCATGGTTCCGACCGGCGACCACGCGGGGTTCCTGACGCGACTGCGGGCCCAACGCGCCGACATCGTGGAGGCGGCGCTGCGCCTGCTCGACCCGCCGCCGGACTGAGGTGGCGCCACCTGGGGAGCGGGCGTCATCCGGGTGCGCGTCGTGGCTGCTCATATCGGGCTCGTGTCTCGATACCGGGCTCACGTCGGTGACGGTGAGCAGCCGGCGGGCGCCGGCGGCGGTGACGAGCACAGCGGGGCCGGAAGCGGTCGGTGGCGCGGCGCCGGAGAGCGCGGAACGATCTCCGTCGGGTTCCGATCCAGGCACGTCGAGATCCCTCCCTGATGCGAGTGGCACCGGACACGGGCCCGCTCTGAGGGCTGGCCGACGAGTACCTGCGTGGTGCGGGGTTGGCCGGTGGGATGTGACAGATTACCCTAGCAATCGCTAGGTGATCCGGCAACGCGGATCCGGTAAGACGACGGCCGGATGTCGTCTTCGGTACCGAATCGACTTGTGCCAGAACACATCAGGCCAGCGCGAGGATCGGGGTGCCGGTTGCGTTGCATCAGAAGCGAGACGCGTGTAGCGTACCTAGCAAGTGCTAGATACGCGTGCTGCGACCACACGGATACGTGGTCCCGCGCACTGACAGAAAAGAGAGTCCTATGACCACCCAGCCGCTCACGCCCGACGGCAAGACCCCGCGACTGCGCCGACTCGTCCCTGTCGCCGCGATGGTGATCGCACTGACGTCGGCCGGCGGGAACTCCGCATACGGGGCGCAGGACGGGGGCGTGACAGCCAGAGCAGGCGGGCCCGACTCGGCGGCATGTCTGAAGACCCCGAAGGAGCGGAAGACCAAGGACGGGGTGGCGTTCCTGCGCACGCCGAACGCGTGCTTCCGAGGATTGAAAGACTGGTCGTACACCCCGCGCTACGTCGAGATCGACGGTCTTCGGCAGGCCTACATCGACGAGGGGCCGGCCGACGGCGACCCGATCCTGCTGCTGCATGGCCAGCCGTCGTGGTCCTACCTCTACCGGCACGTCATCCCCGGCCTGGTGGCCAAGGGCCACCGGGTGATCGCCATGGACCACCTCGGCATGGGCCGCTCCGACAAGCCGGTCGATACCGACTACTACACCGCCGATCTCCACGCCGAACGCCTCGACCGCTTCATCGGGAAGCTCGACCTGCAGAACCTCACCGTGTTCGCGCAGGACTGGGGCAGCGTGCTCGCGCTCTGGAACACCGCGTCCTGCCCGGAGACCTTCGACCGCATCGTCATCGGCAACGGTGGGATGCCGGATGAGTTCCAGCCCTTCGAGATCCCGCCCGCCGACGACCCGCAGATCG
>JBOFLR010000264.1:0-2875 GCA_051657965.1 Dermatophilaceae bacterium | reverse complement strand
TTCGTCACGGCGTACGCGTCGATCGCGTGGCTGCTGCGCTTCGTGGCCACCAACTCGCTGCGGCCCTTCGTCTGGTACCGGCTGGCGCTCGGCGCCGTGCTCACCGCCGCCCTCGCCACCGGCTGGCTCGCCGCCACCTGAGCGCTGAGCGCCCGTGCCCCAGACGCGCGAACGTGGGTGAAAGGTCGTCGCCACGGCAGCGATCTTCACCCACGTTCTGGGGAGCGGTCGGGGCGTAGGCGCTACAGCCACCCGGACCGCTTGAACGCGCGGTAGATGGCCATGCACGCCGTCGCCATCGCGGCGAGCACCACGAAGTAGCCGTAGCGCCACCTCAGCTCGGGCATGTTCTCGAAGTTCATCCCGTAGACGCCGGCCACCATCGTGGGGACCGCCGCGATCGCGACCCACGCCGAGATCTTGCGCATGTCGTTGTTCTGCCGCACGCTCAGCTGCGCGAGATGCGCGCCGAGCACATCGGTGAGCAGCCGGTCGTAGCCCTCGATGTGGTCGATGACGCCGTGCAGGTGATCGGACACATCACGCACGAGCAGCCGCAGCTCGCCGTCGGGCACGGGGCTGCGCTCAGAGGTGTGCAGCTGCTGCAGCGGGGCCAGCAACGGCTGTGCGGCACGGCGGAACTCGAGTACCTCGCGCTTGAGCCGGTAGATCGCGCCGGTGTCGACCGGGTCGTCGGAGAACACCCCGGCCTCGATGGTCTCGAGGTCGGCGCCGATCTCGCGGTCGATCGCCCGGTACGCGTCGACCACCTCGTCGACCACCGCGTGCAGCACCGCCGCGGGCCCGTGCGCGAGCGACTCCGGGTCGGTCTCGAGCCGTTGCCGCAGTCCGTGCAGCTCGCCGACCTCGCCCCGCCGCACCGTGACGAGGTAGTTCGCGCCGAGGAACAGCATCAGCTCGCCGGTCTCGATGTCGGACGTCTCCTCGACGTAGCGCAGCGGCTTCAGCACCACGAAGACCATGTCGTCGTAGACCTCGACCTTCGGGCGCTGGCGGCCGTTCACGGCATCCTCGACGGCGAGCGGATGCAGCCCGAGCTCCTCGTCGACCTCGCCGAACTCGGCGAGCGTCGGGTCCTTCAGCCCGACCCAGAGGAAGGAGCCGGAGTCGCCGCTGGCCCGCAGCATCGCCAGCTCGTCGCTGAGGTCGCCGCACGGGCGGCGCTTCCCGTCGGTGTAGACGGCGAGGTCGACGATCACGCTGGACATTCTGCGGCAGGGACCGCGCACCGGGGCGCATAGAGTGTCGCCTCGTGGCCATCCTCCTGCTCGCCCGTCACGGCCACTCCACCGCCAACGCCGACGGCGTGCTCGCCGGCTGGTCCGACGGGGTCGGCCTCACCGACTCCGGGCGTAAGCAGGCCGAGCGGCTGCGAGCCCGCCTGGACGGGACGGCCGTCTGCCGGGTGGTCTCGAGCCCTCTGCAACGGTGCCTCGACACGGCGGCCCAGGCGACGCCGGACGCCGAGGTCATGGTCGACGACGGCCTGGGGGAGTGCCGGTACGGCGCCTGGACCGGCCGGCGGCTCGCCGACGTCGCGAAGGACCCGCTGTGGCGGGTGGTGCAGGACGACCCGGCGCAGGCACGGTTCCCGGATGACGACCGCTTCCCTGGCGAGTCCATGACCGAGATGGCCGCGCGGGTGATCGGGGCGGTGCGGGCGCACGACGCCGCGGTCGAGGCCGAGCACGGGCCGGCGGCGGTGTGGGTGGCGGTCAGCCACGGCGACCCGATCAAGGCGGTCGTGGCCGAGGCGGTGGGTGCGGGGTTGGCCGGACTGCAGCGGGTGCGGGTCGATCCGGGCTCGGTGAGCGCGGTGCACGTCTCGGCGACGCGGATGGTGCTGCTCGCCAGCAACACCGTCGACGGTCCTCTCGCCCCTCTCGTCGCGATGCCCACGACGCACCACACGGGCGACTCGACGGTCGGTGGCGGCGCCGGCTGAGCGCTCGATGGCGCAGGCGTCTGGCTGAGCCCGCGATGGCGGCGGTGCTGACCGACCGGGCGTCGCCGGTGCCGCATAGGCTGGCGTCAGGTCCGGCGGCCCCGCTTCATCCGTGGCCGCAGGGCGTCCGAACCGGCCGAGCATCACGACACCCAGGAGCAGCCATGCACGTGCCCGACGGTTTCCTGAACGCGACGACCTCGGTCACCACCGCCGTGGTCGCCGGCGGGGTAGTGGCGGTCGCGCTGCGGCGCGCGCCTCGCGACCTCGAGGACCGCACCGCGCCGCTCGCCGGCCTGGTCGCCGTGTTCGTGTTCGCGGCGCAGATGCTCAACTTCCCGGTGGGGGCCGGCACGTCGGGCCACCTGATCGGCGGCGCGCTGGCCGCGGTCCTCGTCGGGCCGGCCACCGCCACGCTCTGTCTCACCGTGGTGCTCGGCGTCCAGGCGCTGCTGTTCGCCGACGGCGGCGTCACCGCGCTCGGCACCAACATCCTGCTCATGGCGGTGGTCGCGGTCTGGGCCGGCTACGGCGCGTGCCGCCTCGCCCTGGTCGCGCTGCGCCGGTGGCGGTGGGGCGTGCCGGTCGCCGCCGCCTTCGGCGCTTTCGTGAGCGTGCCGGTCGCCGCCCTCGTCTTCGCCGGTCTGTACGCGGTCGGGGGAGCGGCCCCGGTGCCGCTCGGCGACCTCGTGGCGGCGATGGTCGGCTGGCACCTGCTCATCGGGCTCGGGGAGGCCGCGATCACCGCGCTCGTGGTCGCGAGCGTCGTGGGGAGCCGCCCCGATCTCGTCCATGTCGCTGCGCGAGCGCGCGTCGCCGGCGCCCGCACCGACGCGGCGGTCGCGGCGTGAACGCGGCCACGGGCGGCGCCGCCTCAGCGGCGCCGCGGATGACGACCCGTCGCCTCCT
>JBOFLR010000263.1:0-4234 GCA_051657965.1 Dermatophilaceae bacterium | reverse complement strand
GATGCCGCGCGGGCGGCGCGCGAGGAGGCCCGGGCGCGATGAGGCGCCGGCGCTGTCCCGCGCGGCAGTGCCACGGAAGGGATCAACCCGTTCGACAGGCGGCGAGTCACCGGATGACGGCGGCGATTGCACCGATCTCGACGAGAGCACCGGGCACGCCGAGGCCCGCTACTCGGGCGCCGGTGACCAGTGGCGGCTCGTCGGATGCCAGATCTGCGGCGATCGCTCCGTAGGCAGCGGAAAGATCAACGCCATCGACGAAGAGCACCGTCCAGTGGACGACGTCATCGACCGTTGCGTCTGCTGACGCCAAGGCGGTCCTCACGTTGGCGAGAGCGCGCCTGGACTGTACTGCCACGTCGTCGGCACCGACGAGGGATCCGTCTGCGTCGACCGAGTTCTGCCCGCCGACGTAGATCGTCGTCGCGCCAGGAGGAACCACGGCGACGTGGCTGAAGGCCGGGCTGGCGACGAGTCCTTCGGGACGGAGGCGCTGAATCGGAGACATATCTCACGATGGCACGCGCCACCGACACCGGCGCTCGCTATCGGCCCGAGCTGATCAGTTCGACGGCCGCACTGCGCGCAGCGAGGGCCGCGTCGAAGGTCGCCAGTCGAGCTCCGCGGCTCTCGGCGAGAGCCAGCAGGTAGCTGTCGGTGACCTGACGATGGCCGCGGATGTCGGCCGGGTCGACATCCGCGTCGGAGATCGAGTCGGGCCAGAACTCGACGCCGTCGGCCCGGGCGCCGTGCCGAGCCGTCATCCGCTCATTCGTCGTCGTCCACGAATTCCTGCACGTCGGCGTGGGTGACCGGACGGCCGGTGTCGATCTGCGGCAGTCCGGTCTCGGGGTGGAGGTCGAGCGGACGAGCGTCGTCATCGGTAGTGACGACGCAGAACAGGGTGCCCGTGGGGTCGGCCAGCACGACGAAGTCGGCGTCGTCGGGGTAGTCCCATGGGACGCGCGTGGCGCCGAGCGACTCGAGCCGGGCGACCTCAGCCCGCTGCTCCACCTCGTCGTCGACCCAGAGGTCGAGGTGGGTGCGGTCGGTCTCGTCGAGATGCAGCCGGGGAGCGTGCGGGTCGCCCGGGCGCAGGAAGTCCGGGTTGGCGCCGGGCTCGTAGCCCAGGGCACGGCTCCAGAACTCCCCGGCCCGGGCGGTGTCGCTCACGTTCAGGACGACTGCTCCGAGACGCATCACGCACCCGACGCTACCGACCGCTCCCGACACTCGTGGGGTGCCGAGGGGGCAGGATGCCGCGCGCCCGGCACCCTGGGGTGATGGTGGGGCCGCGGGTGGGGTGCCGAGGGGGCAGGATGCCGCGCGCCCGGCACCCTGGGGTGATGGTGGGGCCGCGGGTGGGGTGCCGAGGGGGCAGGATGCCGCGCGCCCGGCACCCCGAAGCGATGGCGCCCTCGGGGCGGTCGGCATCCGTCAGGCCGGCGTCGTGGCGCTCCGGCCCGCGCCGTAGGGCGCTTCCTCGTAGTGCGTGGCGTAGGCGTTCTCGATCGCCGGCAGGATCTCCACCACCTCGAAGTAGGTGCTCCAGAACTTGCTCCCGGAGTGACTCCACCACTGCCTGGTGGCGCTGCTCGAAGAGAAGAGCGTGACGCGTGCGGCGCGCTGGCCGCATCTGTCGCCGTCGGCCACCAGCCGCGCTCTGGACCGGGCCCGGCGCGCGCTCGGAGACCCGCTCCTGGTTCCACTCGGACGCGGTGTCACGGCGACCCCGGCAGGGCGCGCCCTGCTCCCACGGCTGGCAGCCGCGCTGGACGGCCTGAACGACGCGGTGGCGGTCGGAACCACTTTCGACCCTGGACGCTGGCGCGCCGAGCTGGTCGTGCGAGCCGGTGAGGCCGTCATCGTCACGGTGGCGCCGTCGGTGGCGCGCTCGCTCGCCACCCAGGCGCCCGGGGTTCGGCTGAGGTGGGAGGTGGAGACCGCGACCGACGTGCCCGACCTGCGCGCGGGCGAGGTCGCGCTGGCCATCGGGTCCTTCGGCGACCGCACCTCCGACCTCGGGGTCGAGCCGCTGCTCGACGAGCAGCTGGTCGGGGTGGTGCGCCGCGGGCACCCGGTGGTCCGTGGCTCCCGGAGTCAGGTCGACCTCGAGACCTTTGCGGCGCTCGAGCACGTGGTGGCCACTCGCCGTGGCCACACCCGCGGTCCGGTCGACCGCGAACTGGCCGGTCACGGGCTCCGCCGCTCGGTGGCCGTCGTGGTCCCCACCTTCACCGCGGCGGTTTCGATCGCCGCCGGCTCCGACCTCACTGCGGTCGCGCCGAGGCGACTGGTCGACCTCCCGGGTGCGGCGGACCTCATCCGGTACCGGCTGCCGCTGACCGATCCCACGGTGCAGGTGGTGCAGTGCTGGCACGCGCGGAACAGCTTCGACCCCGGGCATCGCTGGCTTCGCCGACAGGTCCGCGCCGCCGTGACCACCGGTCGAGGCAGGAGTCGCGCGGTCTCGTCCGAGCGAGGATGACGCCCGTCACTGCCAGCCAGCCAGCCAGTGCGGGACGGGGAGCGGCCGACGACTAGGCCCTGTTGCGAAAGACGGTCCGCGTCCTCGATGCGCTCCTGTGACGCCGGCTACGACACGGAAACCGGGGTGAGCACGACGACTTCGGCGTCGTAGCCGGCGTCATAACGTCACGAGGCGCCGAACGGAGAGACTTTCGCAACACGCCCTAAGCGGGTCCAGGTGGTCGCCGTGTCTGCCGTGGCGCGAGTGGGGCGGCCGTCGACGGTGCGGAACTCGACGACGGGGAAGCACTGCTGCGAGCTGTTCCACTCCGTCGCCACCACCACTCCGTCGGCACCGACCGAGCGTCGAAGGCGGCGGGCGCCACGGCGAGCGGCGCGCGCGGCGAGCACCGCTGCGACGGAGAAGACTACGGCCACGATCCACAGCCCGGCGGTGGACGTCATCCGGCATCTCGATCGGCCCGGTCGAGCGTGGTGCAGATGCAGACCCGGTTGCCTTCCGGGTCGGCGATGACCGTGAACGACGGCGCCTCCGAGTCGTCGACGACCGTGCCACCGGCGGCAAGCGCTGCGGCGACCCGGCTCGGCGCCACGGACGGCTCGAGCCAGAGGTCGAGGTGCCAGCGCTGGCGAGGCGTCTCGTGGGCTTCGGTCTCCTGGAACCACACGGCCGGCAGCCCGGGCGGCAGGTCGACGACGTCTCCACCGCCGTGGCGCTCCGGGTCGCCCGTGAGCAGCGCCGCCCAGAACCGCGACTGGGCCGGCACCGACCAGGTGTCGAGGCCGAGCTCGAGCTGCACGACGAGGTGCGGCTCGGCGACCGCACCCCGCTCCCGGGCCACCGCGGTGACCGCCCGGGCGAGCTCCACGTCGTCGGCAGTGACCGACAGGCCCTTCTCGTGACGACTGGCGGCACGCAGCACCACCACGCGATGTCGCACCGTGACCTCGAGGTGGTCGGCGTGTGCCCCGGCCGCCTCGACCACGGCACCGGCGAATGAGATACCCGAGGCCGCGTCGGCGACCCGGTAGCGGGCGTACAGTCCCTGCGCGAGGGGGCGCCAGTCCTCGAGGTCGGCTGCGCGGATGGCGGCGTAGTCCAGATGTTCCATGCTCGGACCCTCCCACGGGCATCGGACAGCCGGTGTCCTCCAGCCGGCCGTCAGGGTCGGATCCGGCGGGCGAAGCCGGTGTAGTCGACCACCAGTCCGTCGCCGTCGACCGTGAGCTCGAAGGCGCCGTGCTGCGGGTCGCTGTACCGCCAGGTGGCCAGGCCGTCCCGGTCGGGCAGGCGCTCGTACGTCTGGTCGACCCGCGTGACGCCGAGCCGCGGCACGTCGACCCACGCGACCGGTGTGGTGGTGTCCTCGCCGACGGCGTGCCGCCCGAACCGGCGGATCGGGAAGGTGTTCGTCAGCGGTGTCGCGGCGATGTCGATGTCGACGCAGCCCTCGAGGTCCGGGCGCAGCACGCCGTCGACGGTCCAGCGGCCGCCGTCGTCGACCGTCACCGCGAGGGTGCGCTCCCCGTCATCCGCCATCGACGTGACGTCGGCCGAGACCGTGCGCCAACGGTCGTCGAGCCGCACCCGGAACGAGCAGGCCAGCATCCGGTCGGCGGCGACCAGCACCTCGCTCCCGTGGAAGAGGTACCCGTGCGGTGTTTCCTCCCAGCGGGCCACGCTGTGGCCCTGGGCCTCGTCGTCCCGCTCCCACGCGATCATCGCCATGTCCCGACGATGCCA
>JBOFLR010000262.1:0-3794 GCA_051657965.1 Dermatophilaceae bacterium | reverse complement strand
CTGGCCGCGCGGCTCGAAGGCCACCCGGACAACGCCTCCGCCAGCGTGTACGGCGGCGTGACCATCTCCTGGTCCGACGACCTCGAGGCCGGAGCGACCACGGTCCGGCTGCCGGTCCATCCCGACGTGGAGCCCGTCGTGCTCGTCCCCGACACCCAGCTCAGCACGGCTCGCGCGCGGTCGGTGCTCCCTCCGCAGGTGCGGCTCGCCGACGCCGCCGCCAACTCGGCACGTGCCGCTCTGCTTCCGCACGCGCTGGCGTTCGCGCCCGAACGGCTGCACGCAGCCACCCGCGACTGGCTGCATCAGGAGGCTCGCCGGCTCTCCTACCCGCGGTCGATGGATCTCGTCGACGCGCTTCGTGCCGTCGGATACGCGGCGGTCGTCTCCGGGGCCGGTCCGTCGGTGCTGGTGCTGGCCACGCGCGACGTCGTCGCCGAGGTCGTCGGGCGGGCCCCGGCGGGCTGGCGGGTGCTGACGCCCGGCATCCCGGCCACCGGAGCAGAGGCGCTGGCCGGCTCCGGCTGACATACGTGGTCCGCTCACCGGTGGCATCTCGATCGCCGGGCGAATCGATCGCCGGGCGAACTGGCCGACCGCTCTCGCACTCACCGACCCGGTGGTACTGTGGACGTGCGCTCCCAAGCCGGTGCCCGACCACATGAGTCGATTCCGCCGCCGGGCGCCAACCACGTTTCGGGCTGAGCCTCCAGCAGGGTATTAGACAGCTTGCCCGACGTGTCCTCCACTCATCGGCCGCACCTGACGTGGCCACCTCAAGCGAGGGGAAGGATCCTTCGTGTCAGACATCACCATCGAGGCGCCCGCGTCCGCAGGCGGCCCCCGCCGTTCCGGGGCGCTCACCGCCATGCGACTCGCCGAGCTGCAGGGCCTGGCCTCGAGCATGGGCATCGGCGGCACCGCGAAGATGCGCAAGGGCGATCTCGTCGCCGCCATCAAGGCTCGTCAGAACGGCGACAACGTCGCCGCTCCCGTCGAGGAGCGACGTGACGACGCCCGTCAGGTTCGCGCCGACGGCGAGCGCAACGGCCGGCAGCAGCTCGATCGCGACGCTCATCGCGGGACCGGTGACGGCCACGCGGTGGTCCAGCGCGAGGGTCACCCGCCGCGCGATGACGGCCGTGGCGAGGACCGTCCGGACGATCCGCAGCGGGAGCAGCAGGTCGGGCCGGATCAGCAGAGCCGACGGGGCCAGCAGGATCATGCGCCGGACCAGGCCCGGGCCGGCCAGCACGACCGAGGTCATCACGACCAGGCACGTCAGCAGGACCAGACGGGTCAGCGAGGTGAGCCGGGCCGCCAACAGGACCGAGGTCAGCAGGACCGGGCGAGCCAGCAGGGCCAGCAGGGTCAGCGCGATCGCCAGTCCGAGACCCAACACGAGCGGCAGGGTCCACGCGACGACGACGACGGTCGCGGCGGACGCCGCAGGCGCAACCGTGGGCGCAATCGCGACAAGCGTCGCGGCCAGAGCTCACCGGTCGGCGAGCAGACCGACTCCACCGAGCCGCAGATCCGTGAGGACGACGTGCTGGTGCCGGTGGCCGGCATCCTCGACATCCTCGACAACTACGCGTTCGTGCGCACTACCGGGTACCTCCCGGGCAGCAGCGACGTCTACGTGCCACTGCAGATGGTCAAGCGCTACGGCCTGCGCAAGGGCGACGCGGTCACCGGTTCGATCAAGGCGGCGCGCGAGGGTGAGGAGCCGCAGCAGCAGACCGTCGGTTCCCGCAACAACCGCCAGAAGTACACCCCGCTCGCACGGCTCGACACCGTCAACGCGATGACGCCGGATGACGCCCGCCGCCGTCCGGAGTTCGGCAAGCTCACCCCGCTCTACCCGCAGGACCGGCTGCGGCTGGAGACCGAGCAGAACATCATCACCACCCGGATCATCGATCTCGTCGCGCCGATCGGCAAGGGCCAGCGTGGCCTCATCAACGCGCCCGCCAAGGCCGGCAAGACGATGGTGATGCAGTCGATCGCCAACGCCATCACGACGAACAACCCCGAGGTCCACCTCATGGTCGTGCTCGTCGACGAGCGGCCGGAAGAGGTCACGGACATGCAGCGGGCCGTCAAGGGCGAGGTCATCTCCTCGACCTTCGACCGCCCGGCCGACGACCACACCACCGTCGCCGAGCTGGCCATCGAGCGGGCCAAGCGGCTGGTCGAGATGGGCCACGACGTCGTCGTGCTGCTCGACTCCATCACCAAGCTCGGCCGCGCCTACAACCTCGCCGCTCCGGCGAGCGGGCGCATCCTCTCCGGTGGTGTCGACTCCGCCGCGCTCTACCCGCCGAAGAAGTTCTTCGGCGCGGCCCGCAACATCGAGCACGGCGGCTCGCTGACCATCCTCGCCACTGCGCTGGTCGAGACCGGGTCACGCATGGACGAGGTGATCTTCGAGGAGTTCAAGGGCACCGGCAACATGGAGCTCAAGCTCGACCGGCAGCTCGCCAACCGTCGCATCTTCCCCGCGGTCGACGTCAACAACTCCGGCACGCGGCGCGAGGAGATCCTGCTCGCTCCTGACGAGTTGAAGATCATGTGGAAGCTGCGGCGCGTTCTCGCCGCGCTCGACAGCCAGCAGGGCATCGAGCTGCTGCTCGACCGGCTGCGCAAGACCAAGAACAACTACGAGTTCCTGCTCCAGGTACAGCAGAACAGCTCGATCAAGCTCGACGACGAGGACGACGCCTGAACGCCGCCCGCCTGTCGACGGTAGAGAACGCGCCGTCCCACGACCCGTGGGGCGGCGCGTTCTCCACTCTCGACCGAGCCGGGGCTAGCCTCGGCCGAGACCCATCCGCATCGCCGGGTACGCGCTGCGCACGAACCCGCGTGTTCGGTAGATCCGGGCACCCTCCTCCGTGGCGAAGAGGTCGATCCGGCTGACGTCGGTCGACTCCTCGAACCACCGCAGCAGCGCGTCGGTGCAGGCTGCGGCGAGCCCGCGGCCGCGGTGCCCCGCCAGCGTGGCGACGTTGGAGACGAGCCCGACCGAGCCGTCTGGCGCGGACGGCCCCGGGATCAGGGACGTCACCTCGCCGACCGCGCACGAGACGACCTCACCGCTCACCTCGGCGACCACGACGTGCACCCCCGCCGCCTGCACCCGGTCGACGAACCACCCGTACGCCGCCAGCCGCCACGCCGGGTCGGCGAGCATGTCCGGCGCTGTGTCCATCGCCTCGAACATCACGACGCGCAGCGCGACGAGCGCCGCCGCGTCACCCGGGACGGCGGGGCGGATGACGACCGCCGCACCCGGGTGCCCGACGCCGCCGACCGGCGCGACGTCATCCGGCCTGCTCACCGCTGCGGACCCGACTCGAGGCGGCGCACGTCATCCGGCCTTACCGCTGCGGACCCAGCGCGAGGCGGCGACGGAGCTCGACCCGGCCCTCGGGGGAGTCGGGGAGGTCCCACCACGACTCGACCCACCAGGTGGCGCCCGCTTGCTGCCACTGCGCCACCGGTGGGCGGACCGATCCGAAGCCCCCGTGGCTGTCGCCCTCGACGACGATGTCGTAGCCGTCCATCGCCAGCCCGGCGTCGGCGCGCAGGCCTCCGACGTGCGCGACGAGCTCGCGCAGGCCGTCGGGGGTGAGGTGGGAGTCCGGCGCCTCGATCGTGCCGCCTGCGACCGCGGGGAAGACGCCCTGCCAGTGCGCCGCGCGCTCGAGGGAGCGCTGCCGGGTGCGGCCGGGCACGAGCAGGCCGACACACCAGACCGGTGGGTGCGGCGTCTGCGCCGGGTGCGGCGG
>JBOFLR010000261.1:0-6071 GCA_051657965.1 Dermatophilaceae bacterium | reverse complement strand
TCATCCGTGCCGACGGCGTCGACGTGCACGCGCTCACCCACGTCACCGGCGGCGGGCTGGCGGCCAACCTCGCCCGGGTGCTCCCGTCATCCGCCCACGCCCGGATCGACCGGATGACGTGGACGCCGCCTCCCGTGTTCGGCCTCGTCGGCCGGCTCGGCGCCGTGCCCCGCACCGACCTCGAGCGGACGCTCAACATGGGGGTCGGGTTCGCCGCCGTGCTGCCGGCAGACAGCGCTGCCGACGCCACCGCGCTCCTCGAGGCGCGCGGCATCCGCACCTGGGCGATCGGCGAGGTGTACCCGGCGGATGACGCCCCGCTCGCCGACGGGGTCGAGGTGGTGCGCGGCGCGAAGGGCGTCGACGGCGGCTCGGTACAGCTCGTCGGCGAGCACCCCCGTGGCTGAGCCGGCCAGGTCGTGACCACACCCGTCAGCCGCTCGCACCCCCAGCGGGCCGATCCGAAGCGGTGTCTTCGCGGCATGATCGTCGTTGACGGTGGCCGCCGACGTCGGCTGGCGCGGCTGAAGATCGTGTAACATTGCCTTACAGCAAGACTTCGGCTCCCCGCCTAGCGTGTGAGTCAAGTTGGCCCCCGGTGTAGCTACGGCAGCCGGGGGTTGCTGCTTTATGACAAGGTGACCACCGTCGTCAGCAGTTCGACCTGTGCCAGCAGTTCGGAGGAACGCCCCAGGAGCTTCTGGCGATAGGCAGAGCACACCAGGTCAGGGAGCCACAGCAGATGATCTGCTCCCGGTGACACGCTGAGGAGCCGCAGGGTGCCGTCGATCCGGCCACTGCTGATCAGCTGGGCGCGAGTTCGCCGGTCGTTGTTGTTCTGGCGACGCTCTCGTCGTTCCTCCATCACGACCAGGCGTACTGGGTCGTGCGTACCAGAGTCGGCGCGGAACAGCGCCTCGAGCAGTCGACCCAGGCACTCCTGGCGGGCGCTCTCCCCATCGGTGTCACCTGTGTGCACGGTGGTCTTGTGGATGATCACGCATGCCTCGTACGTCTCGTCGAGACAACCGAGAAGCCTCAACGTCCTGTCCTGGCCATCTGCCGTGCGCAGCGCCTCGGACGTGTGCCAGTAGCCCTCCTCGACCAGGTTGTCGAGGTCTTCGCGAAGTCCGTCGCGTTCCTTGGCTCTCACGACCACCGCACTCATGACGTAGAAGTTCGCGTGACCAGGCTGAGCGGAGTACGTCTCGTCGACGAAAGCAACCGGACCCTCACCATTCCGCTGGTAGTGCTGCTGCACCACGAGGTGTTGACCCGGTGTGGCGGATGGGCTCACTCGCCTGTCCGCCCACGCCCGCGGGACGAATCGCATGGCTCGGTGCCAACGAACTGGAAGGTCATTGCCGGGCTTTGCACGCGAGCGATTCTCGCACGGACGACCGACGCCTCTGCCCGCTTCGGATGTCCACGAATCCGCGAGTTGCCACGGCGGAATCAGGGAGCCGTCGACCCGACCGACGGGCGGTCAGCTCCAGATCGAGGCGGCCCATTCGGGGTGGTCGACGAACGGGTTGCGGTTGCCCTGCCAGGTGTCGTAGATGCGGTCGTTGCGGCGCATCTCGACGTCGTCGACCGGGTCGGCGGCGTTCCACTCGAGCAGCACCGACAGGTCGCCGAGCAGCGGCGCCGGCGCGCCCACGCCGTCGTCGAGCTCGAGGTCGGCGAAACCGTCGCCGCCGTCGTAGCGCACCGCCATGTAGAACAGCATCCGTGCGACGTCGCCCCTGACCGCGGCGGGTGGCTCGAAGGAGTCGCCGTCGCTCAGGCAGCCGGTGCACTGGCTGACCGCGCTGCCGCCGAGGTCGAAGTCCTTATTGCCGCGCGCCCCGTTCACCGTGACGTCCTCCGGCCGGAGGCTGTGCACGTCGGTGCCCGGGCCCGGCCTGGTGTCGAAGTCGCCGCGCGACTGCGGCCAGACGTGCTCGCGGTTCCAGTCGTCCGGGTCACCGCCGTTCGTGGTCTTCGACAGTGACAGGCCCGAGTAGAGCGTGCGCACGTTGGCGCTGTCGCCGGGGTCCTGGTCGATGTCCTTCAAGGCGTCCCACACCTGGTCGTAGCTCAGCTCGATGTGGCCGTCGATGATGTCGTGCAGGGCGTTTTTCAGCTCGGCGCCGGCCGTGCCGATGACCGGGGCGTAGTACGTGTCGTCCCAAGGGCTCTCCCCACTCGGAGGCGGCTCGGTGCCGCCCCCACCGCTCTCGGAGACAGCCGTGGTGCTCGCGTCGTCGGCGATCGCGATCGCGGCGGCCTGCGCGACGGTGAGCGGTGCGGCGGCAGCCTGTGACGGTGCCGCCGCCAGGCCGAGGGTGGCGAGCAGGGTGAGGATGACGACGAGGCCCGAGATGCGGGCGCGGTCCGTCCGGGGGTGTCCGGTCATGGTGCAGGAGCCTGCCTTACCTCGGCCTGATCCGCGCGTTGAGCGGGACCGGCCGAGGAGTCGCCGTCAGATGTTCAGCACCGCGTCACCTAGAGCGCTCGACGAAGACGGCCACGGTGCGGGCCGGGACGGTGAACGTGCCCGCCGCCCGGTCGTGGGTGGCGCCCTTGACGACCGGGTCGGAACCTCGCGCCTGCACCGGATGCAGCCCGAATCGCGCTCCGGCCGTGCCAGGTACGGCCTGTGTCGTCGGCTCGGGGCCGGCGTTGAACACGACCACCAAGCCGTCCAGCCGGCGGTCGACGTCGCGGCCGACGGTGTCGTCGATGCGCATGACGATGACTCCCGGTGTCTGCTCGGGCCCACCACCGGGGAACGACACCTTCCGCTGCACCAGCTCCGCGTTGCCGAGCCGGAACAGCGGCGTGCTCTGCCGGATCTCGAGCAGCGCGTCGGCCTGGTGCTTCGCGGCGGCGATGTCGGCCGGCGTCGGGTCGAGCGACGGGTCCGCCAGCAGCGGCCGCATGAAGTCCCACTTCGACTCGTTGTCGGCACGCGGCGGCAGCCCGCGCCCGAAACCGTTCTCCTGGTAGGTGAAGTCGAGGACGTTGAACCAGTCGCCGGAGTCGTAGCTGTTGCGGTCGAGCGACTTGCTGCGCAACAGGTCTGCTCCGGCATGCCAGAACGAGATCCCCTGGGAGAGAACGGTGGTCGAGAGGGCGAGGGACTGCATCCGCACCCGGTCGGCCATGCTCGTCGACGTCGGCAGCTTGTAGGTCAAGGCGTCGAACAGCGTCTCGTTGTCGTGCGCCTCGACGTAGGTGACGCTCTCCTGCGGGTCGAGCGTGTACCCGGTGGGCGAGCCGTTGTAGTCGACATCGGCACCGGTGACCGTGGCGCCGGTGCGGTCGACGAAGCGGTAGTCGCGCAGGTTCCCGGTGAGCCCGACCTTGATCCGGTCCTGGTCGAGCAGCAGCCGCTCGAGCTGCTCCTGCGCCGTGCCGTTCACGGCGTCCCCGTTGGGGTCGGTGTACTGGCCGCTGGCGAAGCCCTGCAGGCGCGGGTTCTCGTCGAACGGCCCACCGCCGCGCACCGCGTCGCGCAGCCGGTCGTTGAAGGTGCCGATGCCGGTGCCCGCCATCTGTGCCTGCGTCGCCTGCTCGAAGCGGGCGTTGCCGGCCACCTCGCCGAAGTCCCAGCCCTCGCCGTACATGGAGATCGAGCGGCCGTCGACGCCGTCGCGGCGCACGGTCAGCCGGTCCAGCTCCTGGCGCAGCGTCATCATCGCCGCCTTCGGCTGGTGGCCCATGAGGTCGAAGCGGAAGCCGTCGACCTTGTACTCGCGGGCCCAGGTGAGCACCGAGTCGATCATCAGCTTCTCCATCATCGTGTGCTCGGTCGCCGTGTTGGAGCAGCACGTGGAGGTCTCGACCGCGCCGCTGGTGGGGTTCAGCCGGTGGTAGTAGCCGGGCACCACCCGGTCGAGGATCGACTTCGGGTCCTGGCCCGCCGCCGGGGTGTGGTTGTAGACGACGTCCATGACCACCCGGTGGCCGGCCCGGTTCAGCCCGGCGACCATCTCGCGGAACTCGCGGTTGCGCGTCGACCCGTCGGGGTCGGTGGAGTAGGAGCCCTCCGGTGCGGTGTAGTGCAGCGGGTCGTAGCCCCAGTTGAAGCCGTCCTTCGCGGCCACCGCGCTCGTGCACTCCTGCTGCTCCTCGCCGTCCGGCGGCAGGGCGGCGAGGTCGCAGGCGGGACTCTGCTGCGCCGCGCGGTCCTCCTCGACCGAGGAGATGTCGTTGACCGGGAGTAGGTGCACGGTGGTGACGCCGGCCTTCGCGAGCGTCCGGAGGTGCGTCATCCCGGCGCTGCCCGGCCGGGTGAAGGCGCGGTAGGTGCCGCGTTCGCCGGCCGGCACGGTCTGGTCGGAGATGGAGAAGTCGCGCACGTGCAGCTCGTAGATCGTCGAGGCCTCGGGGTTCGCCAGGGCGGGCTTGCGCAGCCGGTCCCAGCCCTTGGGGGTGAGCGCCCGGTCGTCGAGGTCGACCAGCACCGAGCGCGCCGAGTTGGTGGTCAGCCCGAGCGAGTAGGGATCGGTGACGAGGTTCGTCTCGACCCGCTGCGTGCTCGGGGCGTAGACCCGCACCTCGAACCGGTAGCGCGCGTCGCGCCAGTCCCGGGTGCCCCTGGCGGACCACACGCCGTCGGCGTCGCGCGTCATCCGCACCCGCTGCTCGTCATCCGACCCGTCCGGCGTGACCAGCAGGGCGACGTCCTTCGCGGTCGGCGCCCACAGCGCGAGGCTCGGCCGGTCGCCGCGCCACACCGGCCCGAGCGCGCGATCGCGCGCGCCGGCGTAGAGCTCGTCGAGCACGCCCGGGATCTGCACCGCGGTGACCGTCGAGAGCTCCCCGGCCGGTGTGTACGACGCCACGGCGACCTGCCCGGTGAGGATGTCGGTCGCCCGTTCGCGGAGGTCTTTCGGGGAGCTTCCGGGGGGCGAAGCCCCTTGGAAGGCGTCATCCGGCACGGCGAGCGCCTCGTAGGCGGCGAGGTGCGGGAACTGCGTGCGGAGGTCGGCCGGCAGGCCGGTGGGGATGACGGTCAGCGGCGCCGACTCCCCGCCGACGATCTGGCCGCCGTCCTCGGTCAGGCCGCCCTCGGCAGCCCAGTGCAGCCGGTAGGTGACGCCGTCGCGGGCGTCCGGGAGGTCCCAGGCGATGGTGCCGGTGCGCAGCCAGTGCGCGGCCGCGCCGGCGATGAGCGGTCTCTCGGCGTCGTCGCTCACGACGTGCGTGCGGTGGTCGTAGGTGAAGGCGACCGGCTCGCCGGTCGTGGTGATCGGGATGTTCGCGCCGTTCAAGGCCCCTCCCGAGCCGTAGTTCTCGTCCCAGCTGCCGTTCAGGGCGACTTTGTACTCGTAGCTGCCGGCGGGTGGGGTGAAGGTGCCACGGAACACCTGCGGCTCGCCCGGCACGGGCGTCAGCCGGGTGGCCGGGCAGGCGGGCTGCCAGTCACCGGGGCAGCCGAGCTCTTGCTGGAGCGAGCCGGCCAGGGTGACCACGCTGGGGGTCGGCGTGTGGTCGGCGGATGCCGGTGTGGCGGGCAGCGCGACCAGCGCCAGCCCGAGGCTGGCGAGCGTGGCGGCCCAGCGGAGACGGATGCGGCGGATGCGGGTGCGCGTCATGGCCTTCGACCTCGTCGTCGTGTGATGCGGATGTCGGTGCCGAGCCTGCCGCAGGTCGGCCGTCGGCGCGCGCCGAGCGGTCCGATGCGGCACCGGAACGGGAGCCGCAGCGCGGTCAGGCGAGTGAGCCGGCGAAGATCTGCCAGGCCAGAGCCGACTTGGCGACGAGGCTGAGGACGAGGTACCCCCGCTCGCCGAAGGCGTAGCTGCGCCACGGCCCCACCTCGCGGTACTGCAGCCACTGGTTCACCGCGAAGCTCATGAAGAAGACGAAGAGCGACACGAAGATCCCGAAGACGAAGCCAGGTACGTCCTCTCTGGCCGCCACCAGGTTCCAGGTGATGGCGACCCACGGCGCAGCGCCGGCGACACAGCCGAACCAGAACGGAAGCATGGTCGTCGACTCTCTCCCGGGCGGGTTCATGAGCTCCTGCAGCCAGCCGAAGAGGATCATCGCGACGTTGGCACCGATGATCCCGAAGACCG
>JBOFLR010000260.1:0-4955 GCA_051657965.1 Dermatophilaceae bacterium | reverse complement strand
TCGGTGTGGTCCGGGCAGGCCGGGTAGCCCGGAGCAGGCCGGATGCCGCGGTACCGCTCCGCGATGAGGCCCGCCGCGTCGAGCCGCTCGTCGGGCGCGTAGCCCCACAGCTCGCGGCGCACCCGCTGGTGTAGCCGTTCGGCGAACGCCTCGGCCAGCCGGTCGGCGAGCGACTCCAGCAGGATCGCCGAGTAGTCGTCGAGGTCGGCCTTGAACGCCGCGAGCCGGTCCTCGAGCCCGAGCCCGGTGGTCACCGAGAACGCGCCGACGTGGTCGGCGACGCCGCTGCCGCGCGGCGCCACGACGTCGGCGAGGCACTTGTTCGGCACGCCGTCGCGGTGCCGGCCCTGCTGCCGCAGGTGGTGCAGCGTCGTGAGCACCGACCCGCGCGACTCGTCGGCGTAGACCTCCAGGTCGTCGCCCACCGACGCCGCCGGGAAGATGCCGGCCACGCCGCGCGCGGTGATCCAGTGCTCACGCTCCATCCGGTCGAGCATCCGCCGGGCGTCGTCGTACAGCCGCCGCGCGGCATCCGCGGTGGCCGGGTTGTTCACCACGTCGGGGTAGCGGCCCTTGATCTCCCACGCGGAGAAGAACGGCGTCCAGTCGATGTAGGGCCGCAGCTCGGCGACGGGCACGTCGTCGAAGACCCGGGTGAACTGGGTGGCGGCGCGGTGCCAGTGCCCATCGGACGGCCCGCTCCACCGGTCGCCGGACTGCTGCGCCAGCAGGTGCGGCCGCATCGGCCGCTGCGAGGCCCAGTCGAATACGGGCGCGGCCGCCCGGGCGTCGGCGAGCGGCGCCAACGGGCGCTCCGTGGACTTCGCCGCGTGCCGGGCCCGGATGGAGTCGTACTCCTTGTCGACGCCCTCGAGGAACACCGGCCGCTGGTCCTCGGAGAGCAGCTGGCTCACCACCGGCACCGAGCGCGACGCGTCCTTGACCCAGACCACCGGCCCGTCGTACCGGCCGTCGACCTTGACCGCGGTGTGCGCCCGCGAGGTGGTGGCCCCGCCGAGCAGCAGCGGCACCTCGAAGCCCTGCCGCTGCATCTCGGAGGCCACCCGCACCATCTCGTCCAGGCTCGGCGTGATGAGGCCGGACAGTCCGATGACGTCGGCGTTCACCTCCCTGGCCTTGTCGAGGATCTGCTGGGTCGGCACCATGACGCCGAGGTCGACGACGTCGTAGTTGTTGCACTGGAGCACCACGCCGACGATGTTCTTGCCGATGTCGTGCACGTCGCCCTTGACGGTGGCTGTGACGACGACGCCCTTGCTGCGCTGTCGGGCCGCCTCGTCCTTCTCCTCCTCGATGTACGGCACCAGGTGCGCCACGGCCTTCTTCATCACCCGGGCCGACTTCACCACCTGGGGGAGGAACATCTTGCCGTCGCCGAACAGGTCGCCCACGACGTTCATGCCGTCCATGAGTGGGCCCTCGATCACCTCGAGCGGGCGCCCGCCGGCGTCGGCGATCTCGAGCCGCAGCTCCTCGGTGTCGGCCACCACGTGCTCGTCGAGGCCCTTGACCAGCGCGTGCGTGATGCGCTCGCGCACCGGCAGGCCGCGCCACTCCTCGGCGGCAGGGTCGGCCTCGGCGGCATCCGCCCGGTACCGCTCGGCCACCTCGAGCAGCCGCTCCGCGGCGTCGGGGCGGCGATTCAGCACGACGTCCTCGATGCGCTCGCGCAGCTCGGCGTCGACGGTGTCGTAGGGCTGCAGCGCACCGGCGTTGACGATGCCCAGGTCCATGCCGGCCTTGACGGCGTGGAACAGGAACACCGCGTGGATCGCCTCGCGCACGGCGTTGTTGCCGCGGAAGCTGAACGACACGTTCGAGACGCCGCCGGAGACCAGCGCGTGCGGCAGGTGCTCCTTGATCCACCGGGTCGCCTCGATGAAGTCGGTGCCGTACGCCGCGTGCTCCTCGATGCCGGTGGCGACGGCGAAGATGTTGGGGTCGAAGACGATGTCCTCGGCGGGGAAGCCGACCTGCTCGGTGAGCAGCCGGTACGCGCGCCCGCAGATCTCCTGCCGCCGCTGCAGGCTGTCGGCCTGGCCCTGCTCGTCGAACGCCATGACCACGACCGCGGCGCCGTACTTGCGCGCCAGCCGGGCCTGGGCGAGGAACGGCTCCTCGCCCTCCTTCATCGAGATCGAGTTGACGATCGGCTTGCCCTGGGTGACCTTCAGGCCGGCCTCGATGACCTCCCACTTGCTCGAGTCGACCATGAGCGGCACCCGGCAGATGTCCGGCTCGCCGGCCACCAGCTTGAGGAAGCGGTCCATCGTGGCGACGCCGTCGATCATCCCCTCGTCCATGTTGACGTCGATGACCTGCGCGCCCGCCTCCACCTGCTGGCGCCCGACGCCGAGGGCGGTGCCGTAGTCCTCCTCCTGGATGAGCCGCCGGAACCGCGCGGACCCGGTGATGTTGGTGCGCTCGCCGACGTTGACGAACAGGCTCTCGGGACCGACGACGAGCGGCTCCAGCCCGGACAGGCGCAGCGCGGGAGCCACCTGCGCGGGCGGCCGCGGCGCGACATCCGAGGCGGTCTTGGCGATGGCCGCGATGTGGTCGGGCGTCGTGCCGCAGCACCCGCCCACGATGTTCACCAGGCCGGATGACGCGAACTCGCCGACCACCTCGGCCATCGCCTCGGGCGTCTCGTCGTACTCGCCGAACGCGTTGGGCAGCCCGGCGTTCGGGTGCGCGCTGACGAAGCAGTCGGCGAGACGGGACAGCTCGGCCACGTAGGGCCGCAGGTCTGCTGCGCCGAGGGCGCAGTTCAGCCCGATCGACAGCGGCCGGGCATGCCGCACCGAGTACCAGAACGCCTCGGTGACCTGGCCCGACAGCGTGCGGCCCGACGCGTCGGTGATGGTGCCCGAGATCATCACCGGCCAGCGTCGCCCGTGCTCCTCGAACAGCGTCTCGAGCGCGAACACCGCCGCCTTGGCGTTGAGGGTGTCGAAGATCGTCTCGACGAGCAGGGCGTCGGCCCCGCCGTCGACCAGGCCGCGTGCCTGCTCGTGGTACGCCTCGGCGAGCTCGTCGAAGGTGACGTTGCGGGCGCCCGGGTCGTTGACGTCGGGCGAGATGGATGCCGTGCGGTTGGTCGGTCCGAGGGCGCCGAGCACCCAGCGCGGGCGGTCCGGGGTGCGCTCGGTCATGGCGTCGGCCTCGACCCGCGCGAGGGCGGCCGCGGCGGCGTTCATCTCGTAGGCGAGCGACTGCATCCCGTAGTCGGCGAGCGAGATGCGCTGCGCGTTGAACGTGTTGGTCTCGACCAGGTCGGCACCGGCCTCGAGGTAGGCACGGTGGATCGACCGGATGACGTCCGGCTGGGTCATCGACAGCAGGTCGTTGTTGCCGGTGAGGTCGCTGGCGTGCCCGGCGAACCGCGCGCCGCGGTAGTCGGCCTCGGAGAGCCCGGCCGCCTGGATCATCGTGCCCATCGCCCCGTCGAGCACGAGGACGCGCTCGCGCAGGGCAGCGGTGAGCGGCTCGGTGGCGTCGGGTCGGTGCTGGAGGGTCACGAGTGGCGTCCTCGAGGTGGCTGCTTCGGTGGGGGAGCGCTGTCGGCCAGTATGCCGCCACGGTCACGTAGGGTTTCGGCCGTGTCCGACTCGCCGCCACCGCCGGCGGGTGCGCTGCGCCTCGGGTCGGTCACCGGCGTGCCGGTCTACCTCGACCGCACGTGGCTCCTGCTCGGCGCGTTCATCGCCTGGAGCGGCTGGACCACCGGGCGCAGCCTCGGCACCGGCACGGCGCTCGCCTACGCGGCCTGGCTGGTGGTCTCCATCCTGCTCGCGGTGCTGGCCCACGAGGCCGCCCACGCGGTGTCGGCGCGGCTGCTCGGGTTCCGGGTCCACCAGATCGTCGCCACCCTGTGGGGCGGGCACACCGCCTACGACGGCACCGGCACCACACCCGGCCGGCACGCGGCCGTCGCGCTGAGCGGCCCGGCGGCCAACGCCGGGCTCGCCGCGGTCGGCTACGCCGCCACCGAGACGCTGCCGTTCCCGGCATCCGAGTTCGCCTGGTCGTTCTTCGTGATGAACGTGCTGCTCGCCGTGTTCAACCTGCTCCCCGGGCTGCCGCTCGACGGCGGTGCCGCCGTGCAGGCCCTGGTCTGGGCGGTCAGTGGGCGGCGTGACCTCGGCCTCGTCGTCGCCGGCTGGGTCGGCCGGGTGGTCGCGGTGGGGGTGGTCCTGGTGTTCGCCGTGCGGCCCGTCGTGCGCGGCGACCCCGACCTGCTGCCGCTGGTGCTCTCGCTGGTGATGGCCTGGATCCTGTGGAGCGGTGCCACCGCCGCCATCCGTCGCGCCCCGCTGGAGCGGCTGGTCGCGACGATCCGGGTGGCCGACCTGCTCGAGCCGGCGGCGCTCGTCGCGCCGTCGACCCCGGTCGGGCAGGTGGCCGCCTCCGAAGCGGTGGTGCTCTCACCCGACGAACGCGGCCGCCCCGCGCTGGTGCTGCCCCGCGGCGGCGACGACGGCGTCGACCTGCGCACCGTCCCGCCCGCGACCCCGGTGTCCTCGCTCCTGGTGCGGCTCCCGGAGGAGTCGCTCGTCGAGCTCGCCCCCGGTGCCGACTCCGAGCAGGTGCTGCGCGCCATGGCCGCCGGCCCACGGGGGCTCGTCGTCGTGCTCGACCAGGGCGCCCTGCGCGGTGTGGTCACCGCGGCGCGCCTCGACACCGTGGCGCGGAACGTGCTCGGCCGCACCTAGACTCCCCGCCATGACAGCCACCGGCGCGGCCCGACGTCGTGGCCCGTTCACCGCCGGCGACCGCGTGCAGCTCACCGATCCGAAGGGGCGGCTGCACACCATCACCCTCACCGCGGGCAAGCAGTTCCACACCCACCGAGGGCACCTGCTGCACGACGACCTGATCGGCGCTCCTGACGGGTCGACCATCACCAACACCGCCGGCGTCGAGTACCTCGC
>JBOFLR010000259.1:0-7701 GCA_051657965.1 Dermatophilaceae bacterium | reverse complement strand
GGCGCGGCTCAAGGCCCTGCTGCTCGACCCGGCCCGTCCGGTGCAGCTCGTCATCGCCGGGAAGTCGCACCCCGCCGACGAGACCGGCAAGCAGCTGATCCAGCAGCTGGTGCGTTTCGCCGACGACCCGCAGGTGCGGAACCGCATCGTGTTCCTGCCCGACTACGACATCGCCATGGCGCTGCGTCTCTATCCCGGATGCGACGTCTGGCTCAACAACCCGCTGCGCCCGTTCGAGGCGTGCGGCACGTCGGGGATGAAGGCCGCCCTGAACGGTGCGCTCAACCTGTCCATCCTCGACGGCTGGTGGGACGAGTGGTTCGACGGTGAGAACGGCTGGGCCATCCCCACCGCCGACGGCGTCGACGACCCCGACCGTCGCGACGACATCGAGGCGGCAGCGCTGTACGACCTGGTCGAGCAGCAGGTCGCGCCGCGGTTCTACGACCGCGACGACGCCGGGTTGCCGCAGAACTGGCTGTCGATGGTCCTGCACACGATGAGCACCCTCGGCCCGAAGGTGCGTGCCAACCGGATGGTGCGCGACTACACCGAACGGCTCTACGTACCGGCAGCCCGTTCCGGCTGGGCGATGGCCGCCGACGGCTACCGCGGCGCGAAGGACCTCGCCGCCTACCGTGGCCGGGTCGCGCAGGCGTGGGACGACGTGCGGGTCGACCACGTCGAGTCGGCCGGGGTGGGCGACAGCCCGCAGCTCGGCGAGACCCTGCACGTCACCGCGTTCGTCTCGCTCGGCACCCTCGGCCCGGATGACGTCGACGTGCAGGTCGTGCACGGACGCACGAACCATCACGGCGACGAGCTGCACGACACCGCGTCGGTGGAGCTGGCGGCGGTCGAGCACTTCGAGCACGGCCGGTACCAGTTCGCCGGCGAGCTCGTGCTGCGCCGGCCCGGCGCGTTCGGCTACACCGTGCGCGTGCTGCCCAGGCACGACGGCCTCGCCACGGCGAGCGAGCTCGGCCTGGTCGCCAACGCCTGACGATGGGCACCACCTGCGGTGCCGCACCGGTCGACATCAGCGCCCGCCCAGCCCGACGGCAAAGGCGGCGAGCTGCTCCCCCCGAACCGCAGCGGACGTCCTGTCGAACCGTGCGATCTGGGTAGCGAGCTCGGCGCGGTGGTCCTCCGCCAGGAGGCCCAGCACCTGCTGACACGAGCGAGTTGTCCAGAGACGAAGCAGTTCGCGCCCTGAGCGATACGGGCCGACGAGAACCGGGTCGTAGTCCCAGCGGTCGCAGGCGTCGTCATCGGTCCAGAGCTCGTCGCCGGTCGGTCCGTGATGAGTGGCCGTGAGCAGCGGGCCGAGGTCGCGAGCGTCCTTCGTCGTCGAGTCGTGGCGGTAGGCCCACGCGACGATCTTGAGACCGATGATCGACGACAACCGCGGAATCCGAATCAGGACGTCGTCGCGCATGATCTCTACGGCGGTGTCGATGGACTCCCTCATCCCGGTGACGTCGAGCGTCACACCGGGTACGGGCTCGATGATTCCTTCGTCGGTCGCGACATCGCCGTAGGGGATGACATCGACGTCGTAACCCGAGACCCGGAAGAGCATGCCGGTCCCGGTCGGTCCGTCCAGGGCGCGAAGTCGCTGGCGGTACTCGTCCATCGAGGCCACGAGGACGGTGACGTCGACGTCGAGGGTCCGTGCGACCACGGGGAGGCCGGCGATGCCGTGCACCCAGTAGTCGCGCGCGTAGGAGCCCACCAGTGCGATGCCCGGGGCGTGGTCCTGGATCTCCCGGAGCAGACCGACCGGGAGGAGATCCGTGGGATCAGCCGCCAACGAGTGATCCTGCCCCGTCTGGCCAGAGACGTCGGGCCGCCTCGTCCTCGCGTGGGTCTCCACCGCTCGTCGCCTCTGCGTAGGCCAGGAGGCGAGGAGCGAACGAGTCGGCGCCATGGACGTCCTTCGACCAGAACCGTTCGCGGAGGATGACGTTGGTCGGTCCGTCGTTCGAGAGCCGGCCTGCTCGTCGGGCCTCCTTCCACGGCGGTGTGCCGAAGAGGATGGTTCGGTCTGGTCTCAGCGGTGCCCCGAAGTGCGCGAGCGCGGCCCCTCCAGCCATCGAGCTGTCGTCCAGCAGGGTGGAGGACGCCAGCCACCAGTCCGGATCTGGACCGTGCAGCTCGGTAGAACGCAGTCGTGGGCGCAACGATCTGGTGTAGCCGTCGACCCAGTCGTCGGCGAGCCGTGCTGCGTTTGTCACGCGCCGTTGTGAGCCTTCGCCGAAGAGGTGCCCTCTGCGCCGCAGATTGTGCATGGCGCCGGTCACCGAGCCCTTGGAGACGAGCGCCAGTTGCGCCAGGTGGTCGTAGGAGACACTCGCGCTGTCTGGTCGGACGAGGAGGACGAAGGCCACCTTGAGTCCGGCGGCGTTCAGGATCGGCGGCAGGTCGTGGCCGTTCTTGACGTGAACGGTCGGCTTCCGGCCCTCGACCACGACCCGGAATCCCGGGAAGTCGAGGTGTGCGTTGCCGCCGCTGTCGACGAAGTTGACCTGCGCGGCTCTGTAGCGCGCGGCTTGGCTCCGGGTCACGGACGGAACGGCGAGGACGGTGGGATGTCGAGCGGAGTCAGCCCATTTGTGCAGTTCGGTCGGCCCGAGCGGTTGCGAACGATGCCTGACGTCGACGTAGACGTGGAGGGTGCCGTCGCTCGTCGGAACCCTCACCGTGAGGCCGCTGGGCTCGTCGCCGTCGGCGGGCGCGTGAACCGTCAGCCCGAGGTCGCGAAACACCTGGGCGACGGCAGCGGTCATTTCTTCCATGCGGTCAATAGTAGTGACCACGTGCCAGATTTGACCGTCACCTCGGCGCGTAGTCGAGCGCGTCGCGGGCGATGTCGTCGAGGGTGCGGCATCCGGCGAGCGCCATCGTGAGGTCGAGCTCGGCGCGGATGTTCCGCAGCACCTCCGTCACGCCGGCCGCACCGGCGATCCCGAGCCCGTAGACATACGCGCGGCCCACGCCGACGGCGGTGGCGCCGAGCGCGAGCGCGACGAACACGTCCGCGCCCGAGACCACCCCGCCGTCGACGACGACGGGCATGCCCGACCCGCGGGAACGTACCGCCTCGACGACGCCGGGAAGCGCGTCGAGCGCACCGACGCAGCGGTCGACCTGACGGCCACCGTGATTCGACACGATGATGCCGTCGACACCCGCATCGACAGCGCGCGCCGCGTCATCCGGGTGGAGGATGCCCTTGAGCACCACCGGCAGCGTGGTCATCTCACGAAGGCGGGAGAGGTCCTGCCAGGTGAGCGAGGGTCGCGAGAACACCTCGAGAAAGGTCTCCACCGCGGCTCGCGGCTCGGTCGAGGTGAGGTTGCGCCAGGTGCTGCCGGGATGGTTGCGGCTCATCGCGAGGAGCGTGCGGACCGCACCCGGTGTCGGGCGCCGTCGGGACCCGGTACCGCTGTCGGATGACGCCGCGTCGTCGTCGGATGACGCTGCACGCGCCATCCGCTCGGCGACGAGCCGCTGGAACACCGGGTCGGAGGTGTACTGCGCGAGCCCCTCGCCGCGAGCGAAGGGGAGGTGGCCGAGGTCGAGGTCGCGTGGCCGCCAACCGAGCAGCGGGGTGTCGAGCGTGACGACGATTGCCTCGCTGCCGCAGGCCTCGGCCCGCCGCACCAGGCTCGCGGCGAGCTCGTCGTCGCTGCTCCAGTAGAGCTGGAACCAGTGGCCGCGGTCATCGAGCTCGGCGGCGACGACCTCCATCGACACCGATGCCTGGGTGCTGAGCACCGGCGTCACGCCCGCTGCTCGTGCACCGCGCGCCATCCCGAGATCGGCCTCGGGGTGAGCGGACGAGAGCACGCCGATCGGTGCGAGGAGGAGCGGGCTCTCGTGCCGCCGGCCGAGCAGCAGGGCGGACTGGTCGCGTTCGCCGATGTCGGCGAGCATCCGCGGCACGACTCGCCACCGGGCGAACGCGGCGCGGTTGGCGCGGGCCGTGGCCTCGCCCCCGGCGGCACCGGCGACATAGGCGAACCCGCGCCTCGACATCGTGCGGCGGGCGGCGGTCTCGAGCCGGGTGCCGTCGGTGGGCACGAGCGGGCGAGCTCCGTAGGACCCGGCTCGGTAGATGGCGGACTGGGTGACTCGACCGATCCCGGAGTCGGGCATGGCGGCATCCTAGGGACGCTTTCGCGCGGCCGAGCCCACTCGACCGGAGAGCCCAGCGGTCCCGGACCGCCGACAACTCGGCGGGATCCGGAGCATCCCGCCAGGTCCGGGGGCCATATCCCCCTGACGGGGCGGAATGCTCCGGATCCCGCGGGAGGTGCACCTCTAGGGTGGCGCTTATGGCGCGGTTCTCGTGGGCAGCATGGGGCCTGCTCGTCGTCGTCCTCGACCTTCCGTTCAGTCGATGGGACGTCCTGCCCGACCTCGTCGGCTACGTCTGGTTGATCGTCGGGCTCGCCGGAGGAGCCGATGCGGCGTTCGCATTCGTGCGCGCCCGTGCCGCGGCCGCGGCCGGCATCCCGGTCTGGGTCGCCACCGGCACCCCGTTGGTGGCGAACACCAGCGCGGGTTCCGAGCTCGACGTCACGGTCGTCGTGCTCCTCACCGCGATCCTGCTCGACATCGTGGTGCTCGCCGCGATCTGCCATCAGCTCGCCGCCGGGGTCGGACATGCGCTCGGTGACGACGACCCTGGTCTTGCGGTTTCGACCCGGCGCCTGCGCATCGGAGCGATCGCGGCCGGTGTGGCGGGCGCGGTGGGCATCGGCGTCTACGCCAGTGCCCCACCTCTTTTCGCGCTCGGACAGCTCGCCCTGGTCGTGCTCGGCGTGCTCACGACGGTGCTCGTCTACCGGGTGGCGCGCTCGGGCCGTCTCGAGCCGGCCGAGCCTCGACGCAGGTAGGTGTCCGAGCGTCAGCGCAGGTAGGGGATGCTGCGGTCGAGCAGGCCGCGCTCCTTGAGCTCGGCGCGCAGCGGGATGTCGTCGTCGATCCAACCGCTCTGCTTGATGCCCCAGAACGAGGCGTGGTCGGGCCCGTAGCCGAGCAGCTGCTGGTGCAGCGGCGACAGGCCGGCGAACCACTCCGAGCTCTGGTCGGCGACCGCCTCGTCGAGCGGGCGGACCCAGCGGTAGGTGTAGCCGATGAACATCAGCTTGCGGACGCGCTCGCTGGTGTTCATCGAGCGGCTGTGCCAGAGCCGGCGGTCGAAGATGAACGCGTCCCCGGCCTTCAGGCACACCTCGATGGCGCCCTCGGGCTCGACGATCGGGTCGCTGGGCTTCTCGGGCCGGCCGGCCAGGGTGTTGCTCTTGTGGCTGCCCGGGATGACCTTGGTGTTGCCGAAGCCCGGCTGGGAGAGGTCGGTGAGGGCGTAGCAGATCTTCGTCATGAACATCGGACGCACGTCCATGTCGATGTCGGAGTTCTGCCGGTAGCCGTCCTGGTGCCAGTTCCAGAACGGTGGCTCGTCCTTCGGCGGGTTGACGTCGATGTGGTTGTGGTGCGTGTAGATGTTCCAGCCCATCGTCCCCCAGATGTACGGGAACGTCGTCGGCCAGGTGAGCAGCTCGGGGAAGCGCGGGTCCTTGTGCAGCCAACCCATGACGTGGATGGAGCGGTCGGGACGCAGCTCGCCGGCCTGCTCCTCCTCGGCGTAGACGCGGTCGACGGCGTTCTCGAAGTAGGCGCGGTCCTCCTCGGCCAGAGCATCCGGGATGACGACGAAGCCGTCACGGTCGTACTGTTCCCTGATCGCCGGGTCGAGCGGCTCGAAGCCCGTGGGGGCCGGCGCGGTCGCGGTCATGGTCGTGAGACTCCCAACTGGTGCCCGTGCGGGACGGGGGCACCGTCCCGTCGCGTCCCGTCGACACGGGCCGCTGCGTCCGCGCGTCAGTGTAGGGGGCCGGCCGTTCGCGTCGGGGAGGCTGCGTAGATCCGCAGGCTGGTCGCCGGCACAGCGACCCGACCCTCCGACTGTCCTGACGTCGTGACGTCATCGGGTGGCCGAGGCGCCGCGCTGTCCCAGAGCAACCGGTACGACCCGACACCTCCGGGCTGCGGGAGGCGCACGTCCACGTCATCCGGCCCGCCGTTGACCACGACGAGGGCGGACTCCTCGCCCGGCACCCGGGCCGCGACGGACATCTGGACGACATCGCGACCGGTCTCGGACCACCGTTCGCCCATCGGCCTGCCGTCGGCGGCGTACCACTGCATGTCGAGGGTGCCGCGCTCGTCGACCGGCCGCCCGAGCGCCCAGGTGCGCTGGCGCAGCACCGGCAGGCCACGACGCACCGCGGTGAGGTGGCGGGCCGTGGCGAGCAGGTCCTCCTGCCACGGTGCGAGGTCCCAGTCGAGCCAGGTGGTCTCGTCGTCGAGACAGTAGGCGTTGTTGTTGCCGCCCTGGGTGCGGCCCATCTCGTCACCGGCGGTGAGCATCGGCACCC
The DNA here is from genome assembly GCA_051657965.1 of Dermatophilaceae bacterium. Classification (GTDB taxonomy): domain Bacteria; phylum Actinomycetota; class Actinomycetes; order Actinomycetales; family Dermatophilaceae; genus JBOFLG01. The sequence continues at coordinate 1,252 of JBOFLR010000259.1, read as the reverse complement.
CGGTCGAGAGGAGCAGGGTGCCGAGCAGGTTCCGCATGGTGCGGGCCCGTGCGGCGAGCACGGCAGGGTCGTCGGTGGGCCCCTCGACGCCGTGGTTCCACGAGCCGTCGCCCGTGGCGCCGTCGCGGTTGTCCTCACCGTTGGCCTCGTTGTGCTTGGTGTCGTACGAGACCACATCGGCCAGGGTGAACCCGTCGTGCGCGGTGACGAAGTTGACCGATGCCAGCGGGCCGCGGTCGAGGTGGCCGAACAGGTCCCGCGACCCGGCCAGGCGGGTGGCCAGGTCCTGGGTGCCGTGACCGGACTGCCCGTGCGAGCGGGCGCGGCCGTCGCCGACCCAGAACCGGCGCAACGAGTCGCGGTAGCGGTCGTTCCACTCCAGGAACGGCGGCGGGAACTGGCCGGTGCGCCAGCCGTGCAGCCCGACGTCCCAGGGCTCGGCGACCAGCTTCACCCGGCTCAGCACGGGGTCGGTACGCAGTGCGACGAAGAACGGATGATCGGGGTCGAACTCGTCGCCGCGCCCACGACCGAGCGCCACCGCGAGGTCGAAGCGGAAGCCGTCGACGTGGTACTCCTGCACCCAGTGCCGCAACGAGTCGAGCACCATCCGGCACACCTCGGGGTGGCGGAGGTCGAGGGTGTTGCCACAGCCCGTGACGTCGATGTCGCGGCCGCGTTCGTCGAGCCGGTAGTAGGCACGCTGGTCCAGGCCGCGCCAGGAGAGCGTGGCGCCGGTGCGGTCCTGCTCGGCGGTGTGGTTGTAGACCACGTCGAGCAGCACCTCGATGCCCTGCCGATGCAGGAGCTTGACCATGCCCTTGAGCTCGTCCACCACACCCTGCGGGTCGGATGCCGAGGCGTACCTCGCGTGTGGGGCGAAGAACCCCAGGGTGTTGTAGCCCCAGTGGTTCCGCAGGCCGCGCCGCACCAGGTGTGGCTCGGACGCGAACGCCTGAACGGGGAGTAGCTCGACCGCGGTGACGCCGAGCCGCAGCAGGTGGTCGACCGAGGCCGGGTGGGCCAGCCCGGCGTAGGTGCCCCGGAGGTGCTCGGGAACACCCGGATGACGCATCGTCTGGCCTCGCACGTGGGTCTCGTACACCACGGTGTCGCTGCGACTGTGTGCCGGTGGCCGGTCGTCCTCCCAGTCGAAGGACTCGTCGACGACGACGCACCGCGGCATGTGCGCGCGGCTGTCCAGCGAGGACCGGGTGTCGCCGTCGCCGCGCCAGTCGCCGTCGACGACGTG
>JBOFLR010000258.1:0-4147 GCA_051657965.1 Dermatophilaceae bacterium | reverse complement strand
TACGACGTCGCGCTGCGGTTCCTCTCGGAGGACCCGTGGGAGCGGCTGGCGCTGCTCCGCGAGGCGATGCCCAACGTGCCGCTGCAGATGCTGCTCCGGGGACGGAACACGGTCGGGTACACGCCGTACCCGACCCGGGTCACCGACGCGTTCGTCGAGGAGGCCGCCCGCACCGGGCTCGACGTCTTCCGCATCTTCGACTCGCTCAACGACGTGTCGCAGATGCGGCCGGCAGTCGAGGCCGTGCTGCAGACGGGGACCGCGGTCGCCGAGGTGGCGCTGTGCTACACCGGCAACCTGCTCGACCCGCGCGAACGGCTGTACACGCTCGACTACTACCTGCGCCTGGCCGAGCAGATCGCCGACACCGGGGCGCACGTGCTCGCCATCAAGGACATGGCCGGGCTGCTCCGGGCGCCGGCGGCGACCCGGCTGGTCACCGCGCTGCGCGAGAACTTCGACCTCCCCGTGCACCTGCACACGCACGACACCGCCGGCGGCCAGGTCGGCACGCTGCTCGCCGCCATCGACGCCGGGGTGGATGCCGTCGACGCCGCCTGCGCGACGATGGCCGGCACCACGAGCCAGCCCTCGCTGTCGGCCCTGGTCGCCGCCACCGACGGCACCTCGCGGGAGACTGGGCTCGACATCGACGCGGTGTTCGCGCTCGAGCCGTACTGGGAGGCGGTACGGCGGCTCTACCGGCCGTTCGAGTCCGGGCTGGCGTCGCCGACCGGGCGCGTGTACTTCCATGAGATCCCCGGTGGCCAGCTCTCGAACCTGCGCCAGCAGGCGATCGCCCTCGGCCTCGGCGACCGGTTCGAGGAGGTCGAGGACATGTACGCCGCCGCGAACCGCATCCTCGGCAACCTCGTCAAGGTCACCCCGTCGAGCAAGGTCGTCGGCGACCTGGCGCTGGCCCTGGTCGGTGCCGGGGCCGACCCGGCCGACTTCGAGCAGAACCCGACCCGGTACGACATCCCCGACTCGGTCATCGGCTTCCTCCAGGGCGAGCTCGGCGACCCGCCGGGCGGCTGGCCGGAGCCGTTCCGCAGCAAGGCGATCGAGGGCCGGCCGGTGCGGCCTCAGGTCACCGAGCTGACCCCCGAGCAGGAGGCGTCGCTGCGCACCGAGCCGCGTCGCGCCCTGAACCACCTGCTCTTCCCCGGCCCGACCCGGGAGTTCGAGGAGAGCCGCGAGCGCTACGGCAACCTCGCCGTGCTCGGCACGGTCGAGTTCCTCCACGGGCTGCGACAGGGCGTGGAGTACGAGGTCGAGATCGAGGCCGGCAAGCGGCTTCTGCTCGGGGTCAGCTCGGTCGGTGACGCGGACCGGCAGGGGATGCGCGCCGTGATGTGCACCCTCAACGGGCAGTTCCGCCCGGTGCAGGTACGCGACCGGGCGGTGCAGGCCGAGGTCAAGGCGGCCGAGCGGGCCGACCCGTCCGTGCCCGGCCACATCGCCGTCCCCTTCGCCGGGGTGGTCTCGCCGACGGTCGTGGAGGGCGACCGGGTCGAGGCCGGCGCGGTGGTGGCCACCATCGAGGCGATGAAGATGGAGGCGAGCATCACGACTCCGGTCGCCGGCACGGTGGAACGGCTCGCCGTCGACGGCCACCAGCAGCTCGAGGGCGGCGATCTCGTGCTCGTCGTCACTCCCACGTGAACCGGCGTCCACGGTCGCCTGCCCCAAGCGTGGCCGGCCAGCGCCCGTGGCCGGTCAGCGCCCGTGGCCGGTCAGCGCCCGTGGTCGGTCAGCGCCCGGCTGACGATGCCGCGGAGGGCGGAACGCAGGTCGGCTGGCGGATGCCGGCTACCAGGAGCCGCCGCTGGAGCCACCACCGCCACCACCGGAGAACCCACCACCCCCGCTGAAGCCACCACCGCCGAACCCGCTGCCCCCGGACGAGCCGGGTGTCGACACGAAGGTGCCGGCCGCGACGGTCGAGAACGAGTCCATGCTCGACGCGACGTGGCCGAACGCGTGACCCGTACCCCATGCGCCCGCGTACCAGGCCGGCACGCTGACGGCGTGCCCCGCGGCGGCAGCCGCGGCCGCCACCTCGTCGAACACCCGCGCCCACCGGTCGGCGAGACCGAAGACGATGGCGTACGGAAGGAACCGGCTGAACAGCTGCTGGGCCTCCTCCCAGCGGATCTGGTTCGCCTCCGCCGTCGCGATGTACCGCTCGAACCCCCGGGACTGCGCGAGTACGGCGGACCCCTCGGCGGTGCGTGCCGCCATCCGCTTCCCGAGTGCCCACATGACGAGCCCGGCCACCACGCCGCCGCCGGCCAGCACCGCCGCCGGGGCTACGGGGAAGCCCGCGTCGGCGAAGATCCCGGGTGCCGATGCTCCGAGGAAGAAACCGAGAACCACCGATCCGACGCCGACGACGACTCCGAGCGCCATCCAGCCGGACCGTTGCGACTCCGGACTGCGCCGGAACCAGCCGCGCTCCACGACCTCGTCGTACATCAGCCCGCGAACGGCGGCGAGGGTCGGCGCGAACGAGTTCTTGAGCTGCGAGAGCGCGACGCGCTCGCCCGAGGCGAACAGCCCGTCGAGGAGGGCCTGCTCGTAGGCCACGAGCGGCTCGGCCCCGGTCGGCGGCGCAGTGCGCGTGAGTACCCAGTCATCGGCCCGGAAGACGCCCTGGTCGTCACGGGAGATGCTCAGGTGCCCGCGTACGGCCAGGTCGACGATGGTGGCGGTCACGTCGACCAGGCCGGCCTCCTCGTCGACGATCGTGCCCACCATCCCCGGCTGCACCCCGGGCGGTGGGGTGAACTGGACGGTGACCGTCGGCGCGGGCCCGCCGACCACGGTCGGCGGTGAGGCGCCGGGGCCGGGCGAGAGGCCCGTCGCGAGACCGGGTGACAGGCCTGGTGTGAGCCCGGCATAGCGCTCGTCGCGACCACGGCTCCAGACCAGTAGCCCCATCAGCCCGGCGGCGAGCAGCGGCAGGAGCGCGCCGGTGCCGACGGTCATCCAGGACAACGCCCGGCTGACCCGCGGGGACACCGTGCTGCCGGTGTCCCCGGCGGGATCGCCCTGACGCAGGTCGGGCGCGAGGTCGCCGAAGGCGTCGCGTGGGTACGACGTGACGACGGTGGCGCCCTCTCGCGCCTCGAGGTCGCGCACCTCGAAGGTCGACGTGGCACCCGCCGTGGCCGTGCACTCCTCGGTGGAGTTCAACTCCCCGACGAAGCAGGCCGCCCGGGTCGCCGGCACCGGCCCGACGACCGAGGCGCGGATCTGTCGCTGCGGGAAGCCGTTCGAGGAGTCGACGAGGTCGTAGTACAGCTCGGCCGTGCCGTCACCGATGTCGTTGACCACTCGGCCGAGCCGGTACCGCACCACGTAGTCGGCCGTACCGGTCACCGTCTCGGACGGGCTGCCGATGCGGATCTGCCGGAACGCGCCGCGGTCGGAGACGGCGATGTCGGTGGGCGCCCCGGACGGGGAGGACACCTCGACCCCGCTCAGTTCGTAGTACCGGTACTGGGTCTCGCTGTCGCGGTAGCCGGCTCGCACCGTCACGTTGCGCAGGATGCCGTGGCGCTCCTCGCCGTCGGGGAAGCGCCAGCGGATCTCCTCGGTGACGACCACCGAGCCGTCCCGCTCCACCTCGAACGTCGTGCGCAACGAGTCGGCCTGTTCCTCGGCCGGCACCCCCGCACCCCACGCCTGCAGCGCCCCCCGTCCAGCGGATGCCGCCGCCGTCGGACCCGCCCGCACCGTCCCAGGGTCGGCGGATGCCGCAACGGCTGTCGCCGAGGACGGCGCCGCTGCATCCGCTGCGGACAGCCGCGTCGCACTCTCGGCGGGCGACGCCGACGCCGCGGGCGCCAGAGTCACCACGGTGGATGCCAGAGCCATCACGATGACGGCACCGAGCGCCAGGCGGGCGACGGCATCCGCCCTCGACCGGAGACGGCCAGCCATGTCAGTCCTCGCCACGGCGCCGCGCGGCGATGGCCCGCTCGGCCTCGCGGTTGTCCTGTCGCTCGCGCAGGGTGTGCCGCTTGTCGTAGGCCCGCTTGCCCTTGGCTACCGCGATCTCGACCTTGGCCCGCCCGTCGGTGAAGTACAGCGCGAGCGGCACGATGGTGTGCCCGCTCTCCCGGGTGGCCTGGGCCAGCTT
>JBOFLR010000257.1:0-5851 GCA_051657965.1 Dermatophilaceae bacterium | reverse complement strand
CGCTGCTCCTGTTCGGTGGGTGGGGCTGCTGGCTGGTGCGGCGGCAGGTGAGCGCGATCAGCTGGGTCGAGCTCGACGAGGAGATCGTCATCCGCCGCGGCCGGCTGTTCCGCACCCTGGTCAGCGTTCCCTACGGCCGGCTGCAGTACGTCGACATCCAGTCCGGCCCGCTCGCCCGGGCGTTCGGGATCGCGCAGTGCGAGATCCACACCGCCTCGCCAGAGAGCGGTGGCTCGATCCCCGGTCTCCCGGTGGCCGAGGCCGAGGCGCTGCGGGCCCGTCTCGCGGCCCGGGGCGAGGCCCAGCGGGCGGGTCTGTGACCGAGCCGGTACCGCCCGGACGCCAGGGTGAGCCGGCCGCACGGGCTGTGCCGGCCGTGCCGGCTGTGCCGGCCGGTGCGGATGCCGGGTGGCAGCGGCTGCACCCGCTCTCGCCCCTGCTGCGCGGCGGCGTCATCGCCCTGGCCGCGCTGGGCTACCTCGCCACCCAGGTCGTGGACCGGGTGGTCGGCTCGGTCGCACCGGCATTCGACTACGGGCCCGGCGACGACGTCGGCGACACCGTTCCCGGCATCCCCGACGAGGTGCTCGATCGGCCGCTCCTCGCCGTCGGCGCCCTGGTGGCCTTCGTCGCCGTCGTCGCGCTCGTCGTGTGGGTCAGCTGGCGGTTCTCGAGGTTCCGGATCGAGAGCCGGCACGTCGAGCTCCGTACCGGGGTGCTGTTCCGCCAGCACCGGCAGGTGCCCCTCGAGCGGGTCCAGGCGGTCGAGCTGTCCCGACCGGTGCTCGCCCGGCTGCTGGGCCTCGCGCAGGTGGTGGTGCAGTCGGCCGGCGGCTCGGACTCCGAGCTGAAGCTCGCCTTCCTCTCGGCCGCCCGCGCCGATGCCGTGCGCGACCATCTCCTCGACCTCGCCGGCCGTGACGACGAGCGGCGGGCGGATGACGACCGCGTCACCGCCGGCCCGGATGCGCCGGGTGCGGTTCCGACGCTGCGCCGCTCGCCGTCATCCGCCGAGGAGCCGGTGGTGGCGGTGCCGAACGGGCGGCTGTTCGTCGCGACCATCCTGCACGGGTCGACGATCGTGCTCGGCGCCCTCGTGGTACTGCTCGGCCTGGGTCTCGGGGTCGACCGGTTCGGTGTCGTGGCCTTCGGCTCGGTGCCGGCCCTCGTGCCGGCCGTGCTCGGCATCGCCGTGAGCCGCGTGCGCGAGCTACTCGTGCACGGCAACTTCAGCCTGGCGGCCGGGCCGACCGCGTTCCGCGTGCGTCACGGCCTCACCGACCTGCGGGCCGCCACGATCCCGCTGCACCGGGTCCAGGCGGTGGAGATCCTGCAGCCGCTGTGGTGGCGCCGCTTCGGCTGGTGGCGGATCCGGGTCAACGTCGCGGGCGTGGAGCGTGGCCAGGACCAGTCCGACGGGCAGACCACGCTGCTGCCCGTCGGCACGCTCGACGACGCCCTCGCCGTACTCGCCCGCCTCGGCGTCGGCCCCGACGACCCGCAGCTGCACGAGGCGCTCTCCGGAGCGGGCGGCGAGCCCGGCTGGGTGGGGTCCTCGCCCCGCGCCCGATGGCTCGGCCCACTGGTGTGGCGCCGGATCGGCTACACGCTGGGGTCGCGCACGATCGTCATCCGGTCCGGCGTGCTCACGAGGCGGGCCGTCCTGGTGCCGCACGCCCGGGTGCAGTCGCTCGCGGTCGGCCAGGGCCCGCTGGAGCGGCGGCTGCACATCGCCAACGCGATCGTCGTCTCGACTCCCGGCCCGGTGACCGCGCGCGTGCCCAACCTGGACCAGGCGGATGCCGAGAGGTTCGTCGTGGAGGTCGCGGCCCGGGCGCGCGAGGCCCGCCGTCCCCGCTCGTCGGGGAGGCCCCCACTGGAGGCTCCGGCGTCCGTCCGGGACGATGGGGTTCGACCCCCACTTGCACCGCATCGACCGCGGTTGGTGGACTAGGCCCCGACGAGCAGGGTCGTCGCGACGAGAAAGAGGTGTACGACGTGAATAACCCCGCCCCGCCCTCGGTGGACCCCGGGTCGACCGGTGCCGCTGCCGTGGAGCGGCTCGGCTTCGCCCGCGAGCACGTCGTGCAGGAGTTCGGCTACGACTCCGACGTCGACGACGACTTCCGCTTCGCCGTCGAGGACGCCTGTGGTGCCGAGATCGAGGACGACGACTACACCGGTGCCGCCGACGCCGTGCTGCTCTGGTGGCGCGACGACGACGACGGCGATCTCGGCGATGCCCTGGTCGACATGGTCGGGGTCCTCGACGACGGCGGGTTCGTGGTGCTGCTCACCCCGCGTAGCGGCACCGAGGTCGAGGCCAGCGACGTCGAGGAGGCGGCGGTGACTGCCGGCCTGCACCTGTCCGGGATCCTCACCGTGGGTGTCGGATGGCGCGCGCACCGGCTCGTGGCGCCGAAGGGGCCGGCCCGCCGGTGACCCCGGCCGGGCTGGCAGGATGACGGTCATGCCCGACTCCGCGCCCAGCCCGCTCGCCGTCGGCGCGGTCGCGCCCGACTTCACCCTGCGCGACCAGAACGGTGGCGACGTCACCTTGTCGGCGCTCACCGCCGACAAGAACGTCGTCGTCGTGTTCTACCCGTTCGCGTTCTCGGGCATCTGCACCGGCGAGCTCGACGAGATCCGCGACCACCTCGAGCGGTTCGTCTCCGACGACCTCCAGGTGCTGTGCGTGTCGTGCGACCCGATGTTCACGCTCCGGGCCTGGGCCGACATCCAGGGCTACTTCTTCCCGTTGCTGTCCGACCACTGGCCGCACGGCGAGGTGGCGCGGGCGTTCGGCGTGCTCGACGAGACGATGGGGGCCGCGGTGCGCGGCACCTTCCTCGTCGGGCGCGACGGCGTGGTGCGATGGGCGCTGGTCAACGGCCCGGGGGAGCGGCGCGACTTCTCGGCCCTCCCGGCCGAGGTCGACGCGCTGCGCTGAGGCTCCCGCGGCTGCGCTGCCCGACGCGGTGTTCCCAGCTGGCCGGCACCTGACACAATGTGCGGCGGCGCCGCCGGGGTCATGCACGCCGGCGGCCGGGGCCTGTAGCTCAGCTGGTAGAGCGCCGCGTTTACACCGCGTAGGTCGTCGGTTCGATCCCGGCCGGGCCCACATGACCGACCCGACCTCCCCGCTCGCCCTGCACGAGGTGCTGGAGGTGGTCGAACGGCTCTGGCCGCCGCAGACCGCGCAGTCGTGGGACCGGGTCGGCCTGGTCACCGGCGACCTCGACCAGCCGGTGCGCCGCGTGCACCTGGCGGTCGACCCCACCCTGGCCGTGGTCGAGGAGGCGCGCGACCTCGCCGCCGACCTGTTGCTCGTGCATCATCCGCTGCTGCTGCGGGGCGTTCACTCGGTGGCCACCACCACCGCCAAGGGAGCGAGCGTCACCTCGCTCGTCGTCGGCGACGTGGCGCTCTACGTGGCGCACACGAACGCCGACGTCGCCGTTGAGGGGGTTTCCGAGGCGCTCGCGGATGCCGCTGGGCTCGGCCCGCGCACCCCGCTCACCCTGGCCGAGGGCCAGCCGCTCGGGCGGGTCGGCGAGCTGCCGGAGCCGGTCACGCTGCGCGAGTTCGTCGAGGTGCTGGCGACCCGGCTGCCGACGGCCGCGGGCGGCATCCGGGTCGCCGGGCCCGAGGACGCACGGGTGCGCCGGGTGGCGGTGGCCGGAGGCGCTGGAGACGACCTGTTCGACGCCGTACGTGCTTGCGGCGCAGAGGTGTACGTGACCGCCGACCTGCGGCATCACCCCGCTCTCGAGGCTCGGGAAGAAGCGCGCGGTGGCCCGCCGTATCTCGTGGATGCCGGCCACTGGGCCAGTGAGCAGGTGTGGCTGGCCCGGGCCGAGCGAGCACTGCGCGCCGGGCTGGGCGAGGCCGCGGCTAGGGTGGAGATCCACATCAGCACAGTGCGCACCGACCCGTGGACCTTCGTGGTCGGTGCCGGCCAGGGAGGGACGACGTGAACGCCGACTCGGCTCGCCAGCTGCGGTTGCTCGACCTCCAGGCCATCGACACCCGCCTCGACCAGCTCGCCCACGCGCGCGCGACCCTGCCGCAGCTGGCCGAGCTCACCGACCTCGAGGGCAAGGCGCGGCTGCTCGACGACCAGCTGGTACGCACGCGCACCGCGCTCGACGACATGCAGCGCGAGGTGGCCAAGGCCGACGCCGACGTGCAGCTCGTGCGCGACCGCGCGGCCCGCAACCAGGCTCGGCTCGACGCCGGCACCGGCACTGCCAAGGATCTCCAGGCCCTGCAGCACGAGCTCGAGTCCCTGGCGCGGCGGCAGAGTGAGCTCGAGGACGTCGAGCTGGAGGTCATGGAGCGGGTCGACGCGGCCGAGCACGACCTGGCCGAGCTGGAGCGGGGCCGCAGTGAGCTCACCGAGCGGATCACCGCGGTCGAGGCCGCTCGCGACGAGGCGCTCGGCGCCCTCGACGCCGAGGTGGCCGAGATCGGTGGCCCACGTCCGGTCGTAGCCGGTGAGGTGGGGGAGGACCTCCTGGCGCTCTACGAGAAGGTGCGTGCGTCATCCGGGGGCATCGGTGCTGCGGCGCTGCGCCAGCGGCGCTGTCTCGGTTGCCAGCTCGAGCTGAACTCGGTCGACCTCCAGCGTATCCGGGCCGCCGCGCCCGGCGAGGTGCTCCGCTGCGAGGAGTGCCGCCGCATCCTCGTGCGCACCCCGGAGTCGGGCCTGTGAGCCGCCGGCTCACCGTCGAGGCCGACGGCGGGTCGCGCGGCAACCCGGGCATCGCCGGGTACGGCGCGCTGGTGCGCGACACCGACACCGGCGCCCTGCTCGCCGAGCGCGCCGAGCCGATCGGCACGGCATCCAACAACGTCGCCGAGTACCGCGGGCTGATCGCCGGGCTGATCGCCGCCGCGACGCTCGACCCCGGCGCCGAGGTGCTCGTGCGCATGGACTCCAAGCTCGTCGTCGAGCAGATGTCGGGCCGGTGGAAGATCAAGCACCCCGACATGCGGGTGCTCGCGCTCGAGGCTCGCGACGCGGCCCGCCGCATCACCGACGGCGGCGGGTCGGTGCGCTACACGTGGATACCGCGCGCCGACAACGCCGATGCCGATGCCCTCTCCAACGTCGCCATGGACGGCCACACCGTCGACCGGGTGCACGGCGGCTGACCGGTGCCCGCCGAGACCACCGAGCCGGATGACGCGCCGGCCGCCTCCGAGGCCGCCGGCGACACGCTCACCCCCGTGCCGGATGACGTCACCCCCGTGCCAGATGACGTCACACCTGCGTCGGATGGTGTCGAGGCGGCCGCGACGCGGGCCGGCATCGGTGCCCGGCCACCTCACCTCGGTGACCCCGCGGCTCGGGTGGTGCTCGTGCGGCACGGGGTCACGGACTTCACCGCCGAAGGGCGGCTGGACGGGCGCGGTGGGCCCGACCCGTCGCTCAATGCCGTAGGGCTGGCGCAGGCAGCGGCCGCCGGGCGGCTGGTGGCGGCGCTGCTGCAGGGCGGACCGGTTCGGGTGGTCACCTCCTCGCTGGCGCGTGCGGTCGAGACCGGCTCGGCCGTGGCTGCGGCGCTCGGGGTCGAGGCCTCGGTCGACGCCGACTGGGACGAGCAGTCGTTCGGGGACTGGGACGGCCGCACGTTCCGCGAGCTGGTCGACGACGAGCCGGACGGGATGCGCGCGTTGCGCACCGACGCCGGCTACCGCCCACCGGGCGGCGAGACCCACGACGAGCTCGTCGCCCGGGTGCTGCCGGCCTGGAACCGTGCGGTCGCCGCCGGGGGCACGACGGTGGTGGTCTGCCACCGCAAACCCATCCTCGTCGTCCTCGCCGAGCTGCTCGGCCTCCCGCACG